>JBGTEZ010000081.1:0-7661 GCA_041747535.1 Gemmatimonadaceae bacterium | reverse complement strand
GCAAGCTTGGAGCGGCGCGGAAGAATCTCGGCGATCGCCCAGTGGGCTGCCGCCTCGTCGTGCTCGAGGATTACATCATCGCCGACCGCGAGCTTGCGGCTCTCGTCACGCTCCTTCTTGAGCCGCCCGCGCAGCGATGCTTCGTGGGTCTCGCCTGATTCTGTCCGGACGTGCCACACGCCACCCGTACCCTTCAGCACTACGCCCTGCGCTCGGGTCAAGCGGTACCCTCTTGCCCCATTGCTTCGGACCACGAAAGCAGCTCCGCTTTCTTCGCCGCAATCAGCTTGTCCAGCAGCGCCTTGACCTGGTTGAGCGTCAACTTCCCGACCGCGGCGCGAACTTCCTCCTCTTTTGCACCGAGGGCGAGGAAGTCCGTTTCCAGGTGCCCGATCGCGACCGGATCGTTCGCGCGCCAGCGCACGAACAGCAGGTAAGCGCCGAACGGATGCTCCTCATCATTCCCGACGTCACTTACGATCTCGACGCTGTACGAGGATCCGTCGCTCCCCTCGAACGCAGCCGGGCGGCTGTGCACCGCCATGTACCCGCCAATGGTGTTGGCGTCACCCTTCGACTGATCGCCGGGAAGAAACTGACCCATGTTACCGGCGCCGGCGCGCCACCATCTCCTTCAGCACGTTGCCGGTGATGAACGCGAGGTTGGCGGGCCGCTCGGCGAGCCTTCTCATCAGATATGGATACCACTGCGTTCCGAACGGAACGTAGACGCGCATGCGATATCCCTCGCGCACGAGCCGGTCCTGGAGATCGCGCCTCACACCGTAAAGCATCTGGAACTCGAACCGGTCGGAAGAAATCTTGTTGGCCTTTGCGAACCGCTTCGCTTCGGCGATGATGGCTTCGTCATGAGTCGCGATGCCGGGGTAGTTGCCGCGCAGCATGAGTGCATGCATGGACTTCACGTAATTTGCGTCGACATCTTTTTTGTCGGGATAGGCGACCATCTCCGGCTCCTTGTATGCACCCTTGCAGATTCGGACGCGCGCCTCGAGCTGGATCGCGCGCTCGACGTCGGCCAAGGTACGGTAGAGATAGCTCTGGAGCACTATCCCCACGTTCTCGCGGTACCCCGGGTAAAGCCGCTTCTCGAAGATGTCGAGAGTCCGCTCGGTGTAGGCGCTGGATTCCATATCGATGCGCACGAAAGTACGATATTCCCGCGCCCGCTGGAGGATATCCTCCATGATCGCGACACAAAGGTCCTCCGAGACGTCGAGGCCCATGGCCGTCAGCTTCACCGACACATTGGCATCCGCTTTCCGCTCGTGGATCCGGTCCAGCATCGCGACGTAGTCACGGCCTGCCGAGCGGGCCTCGGCCTCATTGTGCACGCTCTCACCGAGCAGATCGAGGGATGCACTGATGCCGCGGGCGTTGAGCCTGGTGACGGCCTCGAGTGCCGTGTCGAGACTTTCGCCGGCGACGAATCGGTTGGCGAAGCTCTTCGCCATCCGGTTGTTGCGAACGAATTTGAACACCTGGCCCTGATTCGATAGATACAAGAGTGCGCTTCGGATCATTCGTTCCGATTTGGTAGAGTGAAGTTGGTCGTCGAAGACGGACGAAGGCGCCGCCCGCGACGCGTCATGTCGAGGACCTTCCGCACCGGAAATTTGCCGCCCTTTCTCAGACCTGGGTCGAAGTAGTTCCAGGTGACGAAACCGTCTTCGCTTTCCGGCTCGAGGAGGTAGACGACCAGCGTTCCCAGCGGCTGGGCTGTGGAGACGATGAACGAACCGGCCGGAAATGTCTGCAAGGCCCGCTCCCACCTTCCGTGCAGGCGCGTTTCTCTGCGGCCCTGGAAAGCGCGTCGGGCAGTGATGATCGAATCAACCGTGAAGGACTCGCCGCGGGCGTTCCACGCCGAGTCCGAGCGGTCGACCCTGATGCCGTGCAGGCGCAGCAGTCTCACGATCCCGGTATCGCCGGGAGCGACGACGTATGCCGCGGGGGGAATGCGATCGAGCGTCGATGCAAAGCGGTCGAACACCGGCATGCGAACCGGGGTGAAGCGCCCGGTGCGGCGAAAACCCCTTTTCATCCCGGGCTCGGTGAGCGAAGAATCGCCGGTTCGCTCGACGGCTTCCCTGATCACGTCGAGCGACTGCGGTGTCGCCACCAGCTCGGAGCGGATGGCCACGAGCTGGAGCGAGTCGGGCGAGCGACCCCACGCCACCGGCTGGGCCGATGCGCGCACGGAAAGCGATCTGATCGATGCCGCCCTCTCTCCCACGAATGACAGGATCTCGCTGACGAACGCATAGGTCGACGCGATACGCCGGTCGAGCGGATCGTGGGAGTAGGCTTCACTGAGAATCGCGATTCGTCCGCGCATTCCGTAGTAGTTCGTGCCGAACCTGGGTCGCGCGTCGAACGTAGCCCATCCCTCCGCCGCGGTCGCTTCGGGGACCGACCGCTCATCGGTGAGGAAGTTTCCGTAGTCGAACACCTCGAACCGGTGGCGACTCCTCATCCTTTCCCGCAGAACGGGCAGCATGGAATCGCGTGCGTACAGCCCGCCGAAAACCGCCGCCGGATTCAGCGAGGGGGAATAGGTGAGCGCGTAACCGTGATAGCTGCCGTTGGTGGTGTGCAGATCGACGAATACATCGGGATCCCACGCGTTGAACATGGCCAACGACGCGCGCGTCTCGGGCGCTTCCGCCTTCACGTAATCGCGGTTGAGGTCCAGGTTCTGCGCGTTGGCGCGCACACCGACGAGCTCGGGTCCGTTCTGATCGGCGCGGTTCCGCGCCTGCGGTCCCAGCCGCTCGTTGCCGTCGATGTTGTAAATCGGAACGGCGATGAGGACGATCGAATCGAGCGCGTTTGGCCTGGGCGATATCGCGAGATCGCGCACCAGGGCGAGAAGAGCGTCCTTTCCCTCGACCTCGCCGCCGTGGATGTTGGCCTGTACGTAGACGATCGGTCTTCGGAGTCGCATTGCCTCCGCTGGCGTGGCGACCGCGGGACGGGAGGCGATGACATAAGGTATGTCGCGTCCCTCGGCGGTCCTGCCGATGGCTCCGAATGTCAGCGGCAGCCGCAGCTCTCTCATCGTATCGAGAAACCTCTTCACGTCCGCGTAGCGGGATGTCTCGCGGTAGGCCGTCTCTTCGGGACGAGTGCGTGGTGGCGACAGCGGCACGCCTCCCGGACTGCCGCGGGTGGTGCACCCGGGCGAAGCCGTCAAAAACGAAAGAGCAGCGAGTGCGAGGGAGGTGTACGATTTGGGGGAACGACTCACACGCGTTCGTCCGCGTGAAACACCTGCCTGCGCCGCGCCATCTCGAGAAGAATCTCGGCAGGCTCGAACCGTCCCGGGAAGCGCGCGTTGAGATCTTCGAGCCGCTGCACGACGATGCTGACGCCGAGTGAATCCATGTAGCGGAACGGTCCGCCTCTGAAAGGAGGGAAGCCGATTCCGAAAACGGCCCCGACATCGCCATCGCGCGCCGAGCGAATGATTCCTTCGCTGAGACACCGCGCCGCTTCGTTGAGCATTGCCAGCACCACGCGCTGCTGAATCTGGATGGCCGGCATCTCCGGATGCGCGGGCACGTCGCTGCTGGTGGTCGCGATCGACTGTACGACCGGAATCTGTCTCGTCGCAAGGAACAGGCTGTACACGCCCTGGTCGACGTCGCCTTTCTTGCCGTCCTTGTCGTAGGTATAGAATCCCTTCTTTGACTTGCGCCCGTAACGGCCGGCGGCGACGACAGCCTGGATCGATTTTGCCGGCTGCATGCGATCAGGAAAAGCCTCCGCCATGATCGTCCCGGCCTTCACCGCTACGTCCAGTCCGACCTCGTCGATCAGCGTGATGGGTCCGACCGGAAATCCGAACTCGACCAGCGCCTTGTCGATGATGTCGACCGCAACGCCCTGATCGAGCAGCAGCCCGGCTTCGTTGATGTAGGGAGAGAGAATCCTGTTCGCGTAGAACCCCGGCCCGTCGTTCACCACGATCACGGTCTTGCCCAGCTTTTTCCCGTATCCGACCACGGTCGCGGTGACCTGGGGATGGGTATCGGGGGTCGTGATGACCTCGAGCAGCGGCATCTTGTGTACCGGCGAGAAGAAGTGCATTCCGATCACACGCTCGGGCCGGCTCGATGCCTCGGCGATCCGGGCGATCGGAATCGTGCTCGTGTTCGACGCAAAAATCGCCGACGGGTGGACCGATGCTTCCGTTTCGCGCAGCACCTGGTGCTTGATGGCGAGATCCTCGAACACCGCTTCGATGACCAGATCGACGTTTCCGAAGCCGGAGTAGTCGACGGTTCCCCCGAGGAGAGCCATGTGGTCCGCGTACTGGGCCTGCGTGATCTGCTTTCTCTTGAGGGACTCGCGCAGGACTCCGCGTACGGCGGCATATCCCTTGGCCACGCGACCGTGATCGGCATCCTTGAGGCGCACGAGGGTGCCGTGCTGAATTGCGACCGACGCGATGCCCGCTCCCATGAATCCGGCGCCGATGATCGCGATCTTGTCGACCGCAGCGGGCTCGAACGCCGACACGGAAACGTCAGGATATTGAGCTGGGTCGACTCCCGAATCCTTCTTGAGCGCGGTGGTGGCAAAGAAAAGGTAGATCAGCTGTCTCGATACGTCTGTCATCGCCATCTCGCCGAAACGCCGCGATTCCTCGCGGTAGCCGTGCGCGCTGCCCTTGGCGTAGCCGGCGGCGACGACATCGATCGCGGCGAGAAGCGCCGGATAATGTCCACCCGACTTCTCCAGTGTCTTTTCTCTCGCCTTGCGCAGCACCACCGCTCGTCCAGCCGGATTCGAATCCAGGAAAAATCCCTTCACTCCACCCTTGAAGCGCTCACTGCGGCGCCGGCCTTCCGCCACCTCGCGGGCGCGGGTAATCGCCACCGAGCGAAGGATCGATGGATGCACGAGCTCGTCGATGAGGCCGAGCTGCAGCGCCTTCTTTCCGCGGACGTTTTTCCCCGTCAGGATCATGTCGAGAGCGGCCGTGAGTCCGATTCGCCGCGGCAGGCGCTGAGTCCCACCGGCGCCGGGAATCAATCCGAGCTGTACCTCCGGCAATCCCATCACCGTCTTCGGGTGGTCGGTCGCGATGCGGTACCGGCACGCCAGCGCGGTCTCCAATCCACCTCCAAGACAGGCGCCGTGTATCGCGGCGACGACCGGAATGCGCAGACGCTCGATCGAGTCCAGGAGCATCTGGCCATCCCGGCTCAGTCTCTCGGCGTCGGCGCTCGTCCGGAGCTCGAGAAACTCCTCAATGTCGGCACCCGCGATCCAGATGTCGGGCTTGCCGCTGATAAGCACTGCCCCATACACGCTGGTGTCGCGCTCGAGCCGGGTAACGAGCGCCACGAATTCGTCCTTCACCGCCCGACTTAGCTTGTTGACCGATTCGTTGGGCAGATCGAATGTGATCACAGCGACACCATCGGTCGTCTCGACCGAGAGGGCGGGCTTCCACCGCGTCCCCACAAGACCGCCAATCGGCGCTTCTGAAGCGCTGCTCATCAGCTTCTCTCCACCACCATGGCGAAACCCATACCGCCGGCCGCGCACACCGTCATCAACCCGAACTTTCCGCCGCGGCGCCTCAGCTCATGAAGGAGCGTCGTGGTAATTCGCGCGCCGGTGGCGCCGAACGGGTGGCCAAGCGCGATCGATCCTCCCATCACGTTGAGCTTGGCCCGGTCCACCTCGCCAATGGGCTGGCTGAATCCGGCGCGCGCCGCCCATTCCTTCGACTCGAACCCTTTCAGGTTCGACAACAGCTGCGCGGCGAATGCCTCGTGCATCTCGACGAGGTCGATGTCTGCGAGCGTGAGACCCGCACGCTTGAGCGCGACCGGCGCCGCCAGCACCGGCGCCTGAAGCAGCTGCTCGCCGGGATCGAGTGCGGCGTACGCGTACGATCTGATGAAGCCGAGCGCCGGATACCCGAGCGCTTTGGCTTTCTCCTCATTCATGAGCAGCACGCACGCGGCGCCGTCGGTGAGGGGAGAGGAGTTACCGGCGGTGACGGTTCCGTACTTCCGATCGAACACCGGCTTGAGGGTCGAGAGCTGCTCGTAGCTGGTGTCTTCGCGAATGCCATTGTCGGACGTGAGGACGGTGTCGAATCGCGGCGGAACGTAGACCGGCATTATCTCCGCGACGAGGCGGCCGTCCGCGGTTCCCGCCGCGGCAAGCCGGTGCGAGCGCAGCGCAAAGTGATCCTGTTCTTCTCTCGAGATGGCATTCAGCTTTGCCATCTTCTCGGCCGATTGCCCCATCGTCTCGCCGGTCGAAGGCTCGGCGATGGCGGGCGTGATCGGGACCAGGTCCTTGGGCCGCAAGCGTGCGAGCGCGCTCAGTCTTCCACCCATCGATTTCGCCTTCGAGGCCATCACGAGCGCCTCGGCGAATCCCTGAGAGTGAAGAACTGGAATGTTGGAGAGCGACTCTGCACCGCCGGCGATGGCGACGTCGACGTGTCCGAGCGCGATCTGATCAGCGGCGTCGGTGATGGCCTGATTGGCTGACGTACAGGCGCGGCTGACCGAGAACGCCTGAACGCCCTTCGGGAGCTGGGGAAGAAGCGAAACCTCGCGCGCGATGTTGGGCGCCACGATCGATGGAATGACGGTGCCGAACACCAGCGCCTGCACTTCCTTTCCTTCCAGATTCGTCCGCTGCAACAGCTCGGCAACGCACAGCTTGCCGAGATCGATGGCGGAAATAGTCTTGAACGCGGTCCCGGCTTTTATGAACGGCGTTCGTACGCCGGCGACGATCGCTACGCGTCGTCCGTTCCCGAATGTAGCCATAGAGGGAACATAGACGGGGAAACGGCATTCTTCTAGGACGCGGCGTTCTTCCGGGCAGCGTGCTCTCTTTCGATCAGCTCTCGTTTGCGATCGATTCCCCAGCGATAGCCGCCGAGCCCTCCGCCGCGCGTCACGACCCGGTGACAGGGAATCAGCAGGGCGACCTGGTTCTTCGCGCACGCGCTCGCTACCGCGCGCGTCGCCTTCGGTGATCCGATCAATGCCGCGACATCGGAGTAAGAGCGCGTTTCGCCGGCAGGGATCTTCTGCAGCTCGCGCCAGACCCTCCACTGAAACGCGCTCGCGCGCAGGTCGAGTGGAATTTCAGTCACCGTGGCATCGCCGTCGAGAAATTCGACGATCGCGCTCACCCAGCCCGCGAGGCCGCTCGAAGGCGGGCCACCGGCGGCCTGTGTCGCTCCGGGCCCGCCGATCCGCTCACGAACGGCGGCGGGATATTCAGCCGCCAGGCCGGCCTCGAGGCTCCGAGCGTCGTCACCGAGAGTGACCGCGCAAACTCCACGGCGCGTCGCGGCCACGAGGAGCAGCCCGAGCGACGTTTTCGCGACCACGTATTCAATCCGTGCTCCCGCGCCGCCGCGCTGGTAGGTCGCCGGAGTCATGCCCAGCTGGGCATCCGCCGTCTCGTAGACTCTGCTGCTCGATCCGAACCCAGCGCCGTAGGTAGCGCGACTCACCGACTCACCCCGCTTCAGCTCACCCTTGAGCATCTCGGTCCGACGCGCCCGGCCGTACTGCGCCGGCGTCAGGCCGACGATCTCCTTGAACTTCCGCTGCAGGTGGTGGGGGCTCAGCCGCGCTTCGCGGGCGATG
>JBGTEZ010000080.1:0-5125 GCA_041747535.1 Gemmatimonadaceae bacterium | reverse complement strand
GAAAGCGCCTGCGAGAACGTACCGACCTCCCCTGAATCGGTGTCGCAAACGCGGCAGCGCGAAGCGCTGCGTCCCTGGTGAGGCGACCGGGTTGTTGAATCGACCGCCGCTTGGACGCCGAGCTTCGCTCGGCGCGCTTCCGCGCAGGACGCAGCGTGCGTCGCCGCTGAAGGGGTGGGGAGACGGAGGGGGACCTGCGAAAGCGAGTTCCAGCGAGCGACCAGGAGACCCGCGACCGAGCGGAGCGAGGGAGCGTAGTTAGGGGCTCCGCCCGAGCGAGCGTACTCGCGTTGCAGGGCCCTCTCCGTCTCCCCTGCGAGATGCTCTATCGGCATGACGTTGTGGCCGATGCCCAGGAAGCGCGGGGGAAAAAAGAACGGCGCCCTTGAAGGACGCCGTCTATTCAACCAACCTGGCTGCGCCGAAAGCTGCTATGGCCGGTCGATCGAAGTCCCGAAGTTGTAGCGGATACCGAATTCGAAGAACGACAGCACGCTCGGAAACACAAAGGTCCGGTTGCTGGGCAGGAGCGTCTCCTGGACGAAGAGCGCTGCGCGACGAGTCTGAATCTGCACGCCGAACATTCCGAGCACCGAGCCGCGGCTGCGCAGCTGGTCGACGTCATCGACGAACGAGTTCGTCGGCTGCGTGTCGCCGCTGTCCACCATTATTCTGGCGTCTCCCGCCACCGCGATCATGTACCCGATTCCACCGTAGGGAATTACGCCACCGAAGCGCTTCGGAAACGCGACACCGGCAAAAGTCAGCCGGCGAAGGTCATTGATGCGGACGGTGCGCTGTCCGTTGATCGAGGAAGGATCCAGAAAATAAACGTCACGCTCGAAGATCGACTGGTCCCCCGAGACGTACAGTCCGCCCTTCTTCCGGGTGATGAGCCAGTCGACACCCAGATTCGCGGTCGACGTGTTGCCCTCACCCGGGACGGAGAAGGTGTTGATTCCGGCTTTTGCTCCCCAGAACCAGGAGTCTTCGAAATTACGTGAGCTTTGCGCGGTCGCTTCAGTCGAGGCGACGGCTACTGCGATCACTGCGACAGCGACTGCTCTGAGCTTCTGCATGAAGGCGTCCTCTAGATTATGCCTAGCTTCGTCCCGACGGTGCGGAAGGCCGCCATGGCCTCGTCCAGATCGTCGCGTGAGTGGGCAGCGCTGAGCTGACAGCGCACACGCGCCTGCCCCTGAGGCACGACCGGAAAGCCGAACCCTGTCACAAAGACGCCTTCCTGCAACAACATGTCACTCATCTTTATCGCGGTGGCCGTTTCCCCCACGATGATGGGCACAATCGGGGTCTCGCCCGGTAGTGGCTTGAACCCCGCCTCCGACAGGGCCGAGCGGAAATAGCGGGTGTTCTCGTGCAGCTGCCGCACGAGCTGTGGATTGTGCCCCAGATGCCTGATCGCCCCCAGGGCACTCGCGGCCACAGTGGGGGGCAGGGCGTTGGAGAACAGCTGCGGCCGGGATCGCTGGGTCAACATGTCGCAAAGCGACTCCGGCCCCGCCACGAAGCCGCCCGCCGCCCCGCCCAACGCCTTCCCGAGCGTCGAAGTGATCACGTCCACCTCGCCCAGCACGCCGAAGTGCTCGGCCGTGCCCCGCCCGGTGTCGCCCAGCACACCCGTCCCGTGCGAGTCGTCCATCACGACGATCGCATCGTGGTCCCGCGCCAGCTGGAGCAGGTCGGGAAGCCTCGCAATGCTCCCTTCCATCGAGAAGACGCCATCGGTCCAGATGATCCGCCGCCGCGCGCCCTTCGCGCTCACGAGCTTCGCTTTGAGGTCGTCGAGATCGGAGTGCGCGTACACTGCCGTCGCGCACTTGGTGATTGCTTTCGCCAGTCGGACCGAATCGATGATCGACGCATGGTTCAGCGCATCCGAAACGACGAAGTCGCTCTGCTCCACGATCGACGCCGTGAGGCCTTCGTTCGCGTTCCACGCCGAGACGTAGCTGAGCGATGCCGGCGTTCCGACCAGATCCGCGATCGCCTGCTCGAGCTCGCGGTGAATGGTGAAGGTGCCACAGATGAAGCGCACGCTGCCGGTTCCGGCGCCGTAGCGCTCCAGGCCCTCAATACCCGCCCTCACCACCGACGGCTCGGCGCAGAGACCGAGGTAGTTGTTCGATGATAGGATGAGGACCTCGCCGCGTCCCTCCATCTGAACCCGCGAGCTCTGCGGTGACGCGAGATAATTGAGCCGCTTGTAAACCCCGTCCTGCTTCAGCTTCTCGATTCCGGCAGCGATCTCGGAATCGAACTTCGTGTTGAGCGTCACTTCTGCCTCACGTGTTGGAGCAGCCAGGATTCCATTTCATGCGACCTCGAAGATGACCTTGCCTGCTTCACCCGATTTGATCGCGGCGATCGCGGCGTCGAACTCGGGGAGCGGAAAGCGGTGGGTGATGACCGGAGTGGGGTCGAACTCACCGGAGCGAAGAAAACGCGTCATCTGGTGCCAGGTCTCGTACATCCGGCGCCCGACAACGCCGTAGATCGTAAGACCTTTGAAGATGACTTCGGTCGCGAGGTCGAAGTCGATCTTCTTCGAGGGAATGCCGAGCATCTGGACCCGGCCGCCGACGCGGACCAGCGCAAAGGCCTGGTGGATTGCGGCGGGAACGCCCGACATCTCCAGCACGACGTCGACTCCGAGCCCACCGGTTGCCGCCTTCACGATAGCGCTCGCCTCTTCGGGATGGATCGCATCGTGGGCTCCCATCGTCTTCGCCAGCGCGAGACGGGTGTCATTTACGTCCGTCGCGATCACGCGCGAGGCTCCAGCGGCGCGGCATATCCCGACGGCGAAGATGCCGATCGGTCCGCAGCCCGTAACCAGCACCGTCGCGCCCGGAATGTCGGCGGTGAGCGCCGTGTGGAAGGCGTTCCCCATGGGGTCGTGGATGCCGCCGACCTCGAACGACACATTGTCGTCCAGGTGCCAGACGTTGGTCGCCGGCATGGCGATGTAGTCGGCGAAGCAGCCGTCACGGTCCACGCCGATGATCTTCGTATGTGGGCAGACGTGGGCGTTCCCCGTCCGGCAGAGCAGGCACCGCCCATCCACGATGTGCCCCTCCGCCGTCACGCGATCGCCCTCGGCGACGTCGGTGACCAGGGAGCCGACCCGGACGACGTCGCCGGCGAACTCGTGCCCGACGACGAACGGCGGCTTGCAGCGCGCGCGCGCCCAGTCGTCCCACTCATAGATGTGCACGTCCGTTCCGCAGACCCCCGCCCGCCGGACGCGAATCAGGACTTCATCGTCCCGGATCGCCGGTTCCGGCACATCACGGAGCACGAAGCCCGGGCCGGCGGTTTCCTTCATGAGCGCTCTCACGCGCGTGATGCTCCCGGTATGCGGTCAGCGCCCTCGCGGCGCAGCGGTTCCAAACGAGACGCGGTGCCCTCAGGCACCGCGCTCAAAGCTCGCATGAGCGGTCGATGGAAGGAAGCCCGCAGCCTCTGGCGCCCCCGCCCGCTCCACTCGCACCGCGCATGCCTTGAACTCCGGAATCCCCGCGTAGGGATCGAGCGCCGGATTCGTCAGGAGGTTTACCGCCGCCTCGCGGTAATGCATCGGTATGAAGATCTGCCGCCGGGCAACCCGCGGCGACAGCCGCACGTGGATGCGAATCGTCCCCCGCCGGGATGTCACCATTACCTCGTCGCCATCCGCAACACCGATCTCCGCGGCGTCCGCAGGGGAGAGCTCCACCGTCGGCGTCGGCTCCCGCGCGTCGAGCGTCATCGAGCGCCGCGTCATCGTCCCCGTGTGCCAGTGGTACATCTGGCGGCCCGTGTTCAGGAAAAATGGATAAGCTGCGTCAGGGAGCTCGGCGGGCGGGAGAAACTCGACCGGTTCGAACGTCGCCCGTCCATCCGCGGTCGGGAAACGCTGGTCGAACAGGAACGCGGTGCCCGGGTGCTCCGCGTTCGGCACGGGATACTGGAGACCGGGCCCGCTCAGGCGCGCATGCGAGACGCCGCGCCACGACGGCGTGACACGGGCGATCTCATCCATGACTTCGGCGGCCGACTCGAAAGGCACATCGAGCCCGAGCCTCCGCGAAAGGTCGAGCAGGATCTCGAGGTCGCCGCGCGCCGATCCGGGCGACGCCATGGCCTTCCGGGCGAGCTGGATCCGGCGCTCCGTGTTCACATACGTTCCGTCCTTCTCGGCGAACGACGCACCGGGGAGCACGACATCCGCATAACGCGCGGTCTCGGTGAGGAAGAGATCCTGCACGGCGAGAAACTCCAGCTCCCGGAACCACTGCTCGGCGTGCGAGACATCGGGATCCGAGATCACCGGGTTCTCGCCCATGATGTACATCCCGCGAACCGGGCTGTCCGCACCCACGATCTGTGTCACCTGGAGACCCGGCGCGAGCGAGAGCTTGTCCGCCGGCACGCGCCACGCGTCCGCGAACTTGTTCCGGATCGCCGGGTCGGTCACCGGCTGGTAGTCGGTATACACCATGGGAATCGCGCCGACGTCGCTCGCCCCCTGCACGTTGTTCTGCCCGCGGATCGGGATCATCGGCGCGCCCCACCGTCCGATCATCCCCGTCGCGAGGATCAGGTTCAGGAGCGACGCCACGATGTCCGTACCGGTGCGGTGCTGGGTGAGCCCCATGGCCCAGAGCGTCGCCGATCCGGGCCCGGTCGCATACAGCTCGGCGGCCCGCCGGATGGTGCTCGCATCGATCCCGGTGATCGCCTGGGCCATGTCGAGCGTGTATGGCTCGACCGCCATCGCGACCGACTCGAAGGCATGCGTCCGCTCGGCGATGAACGCCCGGTCGTGAAGGTCGTTCGCGATGATGTGGCGGAGCATCGCGTTCAGCAGGACCACGTCGGTGCCCGGCTGCATCTGGAGGTGGATGTCCGCCCGCGCCGCGAGCTCCGTGACGCGCGGGTCGGCGACGATGAGCCGTGCCCCGCGCTTCTGCGCCCGCTTGATGGCGGCGCCGAACACGGGGTGCGACTCGGTCGTGTTCGCTCCCAGCACGAAGATCACATCGCTTTCGTGCTCCACCTCACGCATCGAGCCGGACGCCGCGCTCGTGTTCATCGCGCGCTGCATCGCGCTCACCGACGACGA
>JBGTEZ010000079.1:0-5046 GCA_041747535.1 Gemmatimonadaceae bacterium | reverse complement strand
CCAGTAGGTGCTGGTGCGGCGGTACCACGGCGCCTGGGACTGAAAAAACGCCCAAGCCTTCTTGTTGGAGCTGAACTTTTTCCAGTACGCCGCCGCGAGCTGGGTTTCGCGATTTTCGTAGGCGTAGATCCCCGACTTCTCCGCAGTGCGGCGCTGGAAAGCGGCGCGCCCGCTTTCATGCATCCGGCCTGACGCCTCCAGCTCCTGCACTTTCCTGATGTTGACTGCGCTCCAGATGCTCTTCGGCTTCCGCGGAGTGAAACGGATATTGAAGCTGTCGTCATCCCCGCCGCGACGCACTCCATCGATCCAGCCAAAGCAGAGCGCTTCGTCCAGCGCTTCGACGTAGGTCAGGCCCTTTTCCTCCGCGTGCACCTTGTAGAGCTTGACCACCAGCTCGTTCTCCGAGGAGTGATGTCGCTCGAGCCAGGCGCGAAACGCAGCAGAGTCCTTGAAAATGCCGAGGGATCCAACTGGGCTCATTAGAATCTGGGGGACGATGGGTTATGAGTTCACCGTTATTGCGATGTCCGTTCTTGCGCTCTCCGACGAGAATTCGCGCCTCGTTCCTACTTCGGCTCGAATGTCAGCTCCAGCGTCCCGCCGGGCGGAACGGATTCCCACTGCGCGAACAGCTCGCCGCGCTTGCGGCGAATCTGCTGCAGCTCCTCATCCGAGATTGGAACGGGCGCCGCGCGCCCCCGCTCAGCACATCGCTGGGCGAGGAGAGCGTTCAGCTGGTCCGCCCCGGCGAGCGCGCCGCTCGCCCGCTCTATGTCGAGGAAACCGACGATTGCCTCCGACGAATCAGCCTCGGGAGGAATCTTCCCCCTCGGCCACGGTGCGCCAAAATCGGAAAGGTCCCAACCGGCCGCTACCAGACCGTAGAATCCATCACAATGCGAGAGCATAGTCTCGACTGCGTAATGAGTGAGGTCGTGTCGTGGAAAGAACGCAGCCTGAACGCCCTCCTGCCGCTGCCACGTGACGGTCCCGTCAGACCGCGTACACGTGAGTGACGCGCGTCCGTCCAGTTGCTTCTTGATTCGAATGGTGAGCACGCTACGCCGACGGCCCTAGTGCATTCCGGCCCGGTGGTCCATCCGCTGGAACGCCAGGAAGTCATGGATCGCGGCGACCGCGTCGGGATTGCGTGTCGTCACCCTAACCTCACCACCGCGCTCCAGCTCGGCCGCTCGATAAGAGATCTCACCGGCCAAACGGCGCATCACCGCCGTCCCTGGCGCCGTCGTTACGGCGTGCACCTGCCCTGGTATCGAGAAATCCCCTGCACCGAATGCCGCCGCGATCGTACGCATGTGGTCACGGATCACCCGTTCGCCGGTTGAGTCCGCCGCCTTCATCTGCAGGACGATGCGGCCGCCGTCGGGGAGCGTCTCGAAAGCGTGCGCCGATGCGTACTGGTCAACGCCCATTGCCGTCCGGCCGCGCTGCTGGAGCGCGGCGAAAGCCGTGTCCCCCGCGGCCGGGGCTTCACGCCGCTGGCAACCGCTGAAGAGCACAGTCAGGCAAAGGGCGGCAATGCCGGGCCTAATCACGCCGTGCCTCTTTGCCGCGCGCTTCGGCGAGCTTGCGCGCTATTCCCCTGTAAAAGGCTGCGTCGGCCGGCTTTTGCTGATCGTCGAGCGTGAGAGAGGCCAGCTCGAGGGCGTAGAGGATGTTGCCGAGGTAGAGCTGGGCCAGTCCCGCGACGGTTTTGGAATCGTCATCCATGCGTGCGAGCGGGCGGGATTGGCGTGATCTCGTGCTCGGCGGTCGTCGCCTCCTGTTCCAGCACCCGGACGACCACCGCCGTGATGTTGTCGTTGCCGCCGTTGTTGTTCGCTTCCTGGATCAGCGCATCGACGATCCGGGCGGGAGTGGCTCGCGACATCAGCAGCTGCTGAATCCGGCGGTCCTCCACCATCCCGGTAAGTCCGTCGCTTGCGAGCAGGAACGAATCCCCGATCCTGGCGACGCCATCGAATACGTCCGGCTCGATGTCGTCCGCCATGCCGATGCAACGGGTGATGACGTTGCTCTGCGGATGCCGGCGCGCCTGCTCCGGAGTGAGCAGACCCGCATCGACGTGCTCCTGCACCAGCGAGTGATCGCGTGTGAGCTGGGTCATGTGGCCGTCGCGGGCCATGTATATCCGCGAGTCTCCGACGTGTCCTACGATGTAGCGGGTGTCCGAGAGGAGGAGGGCCGAAACCGTGCTTCCCATGCCGAGCTTGTCCCGCTCGATTCGAGTGCGCTCATACACGGCGCGGTTGGCATCGCGCAGAGCCTTCGTCACCCGGTCATGGGCGTCGGACGATTCGAGGTCGTTCAGCTCGGCCAGCTCCGAGGTGACGATCTCGACCGACATCTCGCTCGCAACCTCCCCTGCCGCGTGCCCACCCATTCCATCAGCCACGATGAAGAGACCACGGAAGGTATTAGCCGAAGCATGGAGCGTGTCCTCGTTTCCCTTCCTGATCCGGCCGACGTCGGTACGAGCCGCAACGGCTAGGTGCACTAGAGGAAGCTCACTGGGATCGAGGACCGGAGGGTGAATGCAACAGAGGCAGAAAAACCCCGCTGCCTCCAACGCCTCAAACTACCGGACAGCAAAATGAGCGGCAAGCATCACCCGGCCCGCCGAAGGAGCGGTTCGTCGTCCCCGGCCTGCAGCCGCCAGAGCGCGGCGTACAGTCCGCTTCGATCCAGCAGCTCCGCGTGTGTCCCGCGCTCGGCCACCTCGCCGTGGTGGAGGACGAGTATCGCGTCGGCGTTGGCGATGGTGCTCAGCCGATGGGCGACCGCGATGGTGGTTCTGCCCTCGACGAGCACGTCGAGGGCGGCGTGAATCTCCGCCTCGATCACGCTGTCGACGGCGCTGGTGGCCTCATCGAGCAGGAGCAGCGGCGCGTTGGCCGCGACCGCCCGCGCGAAGGACAGGAGCTGCCTCTCTCCAACGCTGATCGATGCCCCGCGCTCGCCGAGGACCTGTCCATATCCGCGGGGAAAGCCGCGAATGATCCTGTCGGCCCCGACCTCGGTCGCGGCTCGCACGACTTCCTCGTCGGTGAGGGGATTCGAGAGCCGGATGTTGGTCGTCACATCGCCGGCGAAGAGAAAGATGTCCTGCTGCACGTAGCCGATCAGAGACCGGAGCTCTTCGAGCGACATCGTCCTGATGTCAACGCCGTTGACCGTGATCCGCCCGCGCTGAGGGTCGTAGAAGCGCATGAGAAGGTTGACGATCGTGGTCTTCCCCGCCCCGGTGTGGCCGACGAGGGCGAGCGTCTCACCCGGGCGCGCCGTGAAGCTGACACCTTTGAGAACCCACTCCGGATGAGCGTCCTCCGGCGCCATATTCGTGTGCACGGCCACGTGCGCCACGTCGTACGCGAACCACACGTCCTCGAATGCGACCTCGATTCCGGCGCCCCGCGGGATTGCGCCTCGCGCCGCTGCATCGGGCACGCTCGGGACGGTATCGAGGAGGGCAAAGATCCGTTCTGAGCTGGCCATCGCCGTCTGAAGAATGTTGTACTTCTCCGAGAGGTCCTGGAGCGGCTGAAAGAATCTGCGCACCAGCATGAGAAACGCCGCGACCGTGCCGACGCTCAGCGCTCCCGCTTCAACACGCGACGCACCAGCTACGATCAGAATCGCCAGTGCCACCGATGTCAGCAGCTCGATGGCCGGGAAGTAGAGAGCGTAGACGGTGATCGAGCGGAGGTGTGCGTCGAGATGCGACCGGTTCAGGCCGGCGAAACGATCCGCTTCGCGCTGCTCCTGTCCGAACAGCTGCACGATGCGCATTCCGGTGAGCCGCTCCTGGAGAAACGAATTGATACGCGCGAGCCTGATGCGGATGTCGCGGTAAGTGTTTCGAACGGCCTTCCGGAACATGCTCGACACGAGCACCACGAACGGAATGACTGCGAACGAAGCGAGCGCCAGCCGCCAGTCCAGAATGAGCATCGCGATGCTGATTGCAACCAGCGTGAAAAGGTCCCCCAGCCCGGACACGACCCCGGACGTGAACAGCTCGTTGAGCGTCTCGACGTCGGATGTAACTCGGGTGATCAGGCGGCCAGCCGGATTCCGGTCGAAGAACGTCACCGACAGCCGCTGCAGATGCGCGAAGATCTGCATCCTGATGTCGCGCATGACGCGCTGGCCGAGCAGGCTGGTGAGCCAGGTCTGCGTGTAGGAGAGGGCGAACTCAGCCAGCAGCAGCAGCGTGAACAGAGCCGTGGACACGATCACGATCCCCATGTCCCGCGCCGGCACCGCCACATCGATGACGCGTTTGGTGAGCAGCGGCCCCGCGACCTGAAGGCCTCCTTCGACGCATAAAAGCGCGAGGGCACCGTACATTAGCCCACGATACGGACGAGTGTACGCGAGCAGGCGCCGCATCAGATGCCGGTCGTATGCCTTGCCGAGAAGGTCGTCTTCGTGTGCCTGGGTTGCGGGTGCAGTCATCCAGCCGTATCCTAGTTGCGTCGCGGGTGCGACGCCACGTCACCCAGCTATTCATGGTACGCGGGTTGCACCTGTGTCGGCCACCGATGTTCAATTACCTGTCGGTCGACTAAAACATTCTGGAGGAAAGATGGGAATTCTCGCATGGATCGTTCTTGGTCTGATCGCGGGTGCGATCGCCAAGGCCATTATGCCGGGCAATGACCCCGGCGGCATAATCGTCACGATGGTGATCGGTATCATCGGCGCCTTCATCGGCGGCTTTGTCGGAAACCTGCTGACGGGAGTTGGACTCAACGGCTTCTCGATTCAGAGCATCATCCTGGCGGTTGTCGGTGCTCTCATCTTCCTCTGGATCTATCGTATGGCGACCAGGGGCCGCACCACGACCCGCGTTCCGTAAAGCTCCAACCGCTTCACGCAGGTAAAAGGGTTGCCGCTCTGGCTTTACTGGATATTTCTCGGGCTCGTAGCCGGGGCGCTGGCGAAGTATCTGGTGCCAGGGCGGGATCCCTCGGGTTGCATCGTTACAATTCTCCTCGGAATCGTCGGCGCGTTCATTGG
>JBGTEZ010000078.1:0-4855 GCA_041747535.1 Gemmatimonadaceae bacterium | reverse complement strand
TAGACGACCGTCACCGGCGTCCTCCACCAGCTGGGTGGAGCGCCCGAATCGAGCCCGAGCGCGAACTGCCAGTCGGCGTACTCGAAAACGTTGGCGAGCTGAATGTAGAAGGGAGCCTGCCTTGGCCAGAGCGGCGCGACGCTGTACTGGCGCCGGAAGATCACGTCGGAGAGTGCCCCGAGCGTGGATGGATTTCCCTGGTTCACCGCCGGATCGTGCCTCGCACGCACGTACATCACGGCTACGAACGTCATCCCCAGGATCGCCAGGAGCCCCGCGGAAACGAGCACCCGCCCCATCGACACTCCGTCGCGCCTGCCGTCGACGCGGCGCTTGCCCACCGGCAGCGCGAAGTATCCATCGTGCGTCGTGAACGCGAGGAGAATCGCGGTAGGAAGCGCGAGCAACGGCATGAGGTGCAGCGCCCAGGACAGTCCGCCGATGTATCCGAGCAACAGAATCCAGCGTGCATCTGACCGGAGCCCGGCGCGATCGCCGGCCCAGATGATCCAGGCGCCGAACAGAAAGGTGACGGCGTAGACTTCCGTCTCGGTCGCGCTGAGCCACACCGTCGACATCAGTCCCGCCGTGACGCCGGCGGCTGTCGCACCGAACCCGTCATCCGTCCAGCGCGCAAAGAGGCTGGCGAGAATCCCGCAGGCAGCCGCGGTGCAAACCGCGGAGAGCAGATTGATCGCGCGAGCGAAGCCGAAGATGGGCGCGAACGCGATGCTCCACACCTTGCCCAGCACTACATAAAGCGGGGTGCCCGGGGGATGCGGAATTCCCAGCGACTGGATGGCCGCCAGAAACTCACCCGAGTCCCAGAGCGTGACGCTGGGAGCCAGGGTGAGCATGTAAACGAACAAGAGAAGGACAGCGGTCGTCCAGCCAGGTGTCGGAAACCGTCTCGTACTAATGCTTGAGCATCTCCGAATCTTCCGGCGTCAATGCCCAGGCCGCATCGAGCGCGAGCCGGTTCGCCCGGACCTGATGCACCCGGAAGATCCTCGCACCGGCAAAGAACGCGACGACGTTCACGCCGACCGTGGCCATGTCGCGGTCGGCGTTGTCCACCTGTTGGCTGGGCGCGTGGATGGGCAAATGATATCCGGCATTGGATTCAACGTAACGAATGAGCTCGGCGATGACACGCTTTCGCGACGCGCCGACGAAAACCGGATACCCGAAAGCGACGATTCGCCGCAGCTCGGCGAGGGCCGCGAGCGAATGGCCGGTGCGCTTCGAGAAACCGATTCCCGGATCGATCGCTATTCGGGCGGGATGAATTCCGGCGAGCTGGGCCGTCTGGACGGACTCCTCGAGCTCCGCGAGAATCTCTCCCACAGGGTCGGCACCGTAGATGGCCTTGTCGTAGCTCGCCATTTCCGCGACGGTCCCGCGCGAATGCATCACCACCACCGAGCAGCCAGCCTCGGCGCAAACGCCGGCCATCTCGGGGTCGAGGGTGAGGCCGGAGACATCGTTCACTATCGACGCGCCTTCGGCAAGCGCGGCGCGCGCAACCTCCGACTTCACCGTGTCGATGGAGATCGCGACTTCGCTCCAGCGCGACCGGATCGCGCGGATGACCGGAAGCACCCGTCGCATTTCCTCGCGCAGCGGCACCGGGTCGGCACCCGGTCGCGTCGATTCGCCACCGATATCGACGGCGTCCGCTCCCTCGCTGATCAGACGGCCCGCGTGCGCGATCGCCGCTTCGGTGGAAACGAAATTACCCCCGTCGCTGAAGCTGTCGGGGGTAATGTTCAAGATGCCGAAGATGGATGGCCGCTCGGATTTCGACGGCCATGCAAAGCTCACGCGGGCGCGACCTCCGGACCTCCGAAGAGCGGCGGCTTGGACGGCTTCGGATGCAACACTGGAGTCGTCACCGGCGCGGCGGCCGTCGGCGGCGGACTGGCCGGACGCGGCGGCAGCGTTTCGCCGCGAGCCAGGGCGGCGACTTCATCGCCCGTCAGCGTCTCACGATCGAGCAGAGCCGCGGCAACAGTGTGCAACAGGTCCATGTGCTCCTTCAGGACGACGGTCGCTCTCGCATACGCCTCCTTGATCACGCGGGTGACCTCGGAATCGACCAGCTGCGCCGTCCGCTCGGAAACCTCGCGCCGCGTCTGCAGCTCGCGTCCCAGGAAGAGCTCCTGCTCGTTGTCGCCGACGAGGATCGGACCGATCTCGTCGGAAAGACCCCACTGCGACACATAACGCCGGGCCAGCCCGGTCGCCTGCTGGATGTCGCTCGCGGCGCCGGTGGTGACGCGGTCGCGTCCGAACACCAGCTCCTCGGCGACGCGCCCGCCGTAGGCCTTCACCAGATTGGCCTCGAGCTGCTCGCGCGTGACGGACACCCGATCGTCCTCGGGCAGCGTCCACGCCACGCCGAGCGTGCGGCCCCGCGGGACGATCGTGACTTTGTGCAGCGGATCGTTGCCTTTCACCTTGATCGCGCAAATGGCGTGGCCACCTTCGTGGTACGCGGTGAGCTTCCGCTCCTCGTCTCTCATTACCATCGACTTCCGCTCGGCGCCCATCATCACCTTGTCCTTCGCGTCCTCGAGGTCGGCCATATAGACCTTGTCGTGGTTGCGACGGGCGGCCAGCAGCGCGCCTTCGTTCACCAGGTTCGCGAGATCCGCTCCCGCCATTCCGGGAGTTCCGCGCGCGAGGGTCAACACGTCCACATCTTCCGCCATTGGCTTGTTTCGGATGTGAACCCGCAGAATTCCCTCGCGTCCGCGCAGGTCGGGAGAATCGACCACGATCTGGCGGTCGAAGCGGCCGGGCCGCATGAGCGCCGGGTCGAGCACGTCGGGACGGTTGGTGGCGGCGATCAGGATGACGCCTTCGTTCGATTCGAAGCCGTCCATCTCGACCAGCAGCTGGTTGAGCGTCTGCTCTCTCTCATCGTGGCCGCCGCCGAGTCCCGCGCCGCGGTGGCGCCCGACGGCGTCGATCTCGTCGATGAAGATGATGCACGGCGCGTGCGCCTTGCCCTGCTCGAACAGATCACGCACGCGGCTCGCGCCGACGCCGACGAACATCTCCACGAAATCTGAGCCGGACATCGAGAAGAACGGCCGCGCCGCCTCGCCCGCGACCGCGCGCGCGAGGAGCGTCTTGCCTGTTCCCGGGGGGCCAACGAGAAGAGCGCCCTTCGGCAGCCGGCCGCCGAGCTTGGTGAACTTCTGCGGATCCTTGAGGAACTCGATGATCTCCTGAAGCTCGATCTTGGCTTCGTCCGCTCCCGCAACGTCGTCGAAGGTCACCTTCGGCGTGTCACCGGTGAGGAGCTTCGCCTTCGACTTGCCGAAGCTGAACGCCTTCGCTCCACCCGCCTGCATCGAGCGGAAGAGGAAGAACCAGATGCCGATGATCAGCAGGTACGGAAAAATGCTGACGAGCACGGCGCTGACGGGCATCCGCGCATCTTCGGCTGAGATCTGGACGTTGTGCTTGGTGAGAAGTCCGATCTCCTCGGGAGAGTCGGCCATCGGGAGGCGCACGTTGAACTTGGAGACCAGGCGCTTGTCGACCTGAATCCGCTGCCGGAAATCGCCGGTGATCTGGCGGCCGGACTGGATCGTGACCTTGTCGACGTTCCCTTTCTCGACTTCCTGCTTGTACTGCGAGTAGGAAATCTCAGGCGCGGCCTCCGCTCCCTTGCCCGAGAACTGGATGATGGCGACAGGCACGAGTATCACGAAAACCCAGAACGAGAGCTGCTTGGAAACCTTGCTCCAGTTCGTGGGCTTTTTCGGCGCGTTCTTGTTAGGCATCTGTATTGGCATTACTGCAAGCTCGCTATATACGGCAAATGGCGGAAGTTCTCCGCGTGATCCAATCCATATCCAACCAGAAACTCATGTGGAGCATCGAATCCGACGAACCTGGTCTCGTGCTTGAGACCGTCGGCGATTCTCTTGTGCAGCAGCGCGCAAATCTCGACTGAGCGCGGCTTCCGCTGTTCGAGTATGTCCATCAGACGATTGAGGGTTCGGCCGGAATCCACGATGTCCTCGACGAGCAGGATATCCTTTCCTTCCAGCTGAGTTTCCGGATCGTAAACGAGCCTGACAGTCCCACTCGACACCATTCCATCTCCATAACTCGACGCAACGAGGAAATCCACCTGCAGCGGCCGGGTTATCTGCCTGACGAGATCACTGAGGAAGATGAAGCTTCCCTTCAGCAGTCCCAGTACCAGCAAATCCCCATCCGGGTAAGCGGCGCTGATCTCCCGGCCCAGCTCGCCCACCCGGCGCGCGATCGCCGCTTCGTCGAACGCGATCCGCTTGACTGCCCGTCCCGAAAGCCGCGGATCGGCGATCGAACCGATAGGTCTCACCGCGCTGCTCATGACAGTGGCGCGGACAAGGGCGTACGCCAGCGGCGCAGCAACATGTGATCCCGCCGCATCACGATCTCCACTCCGCCCGACAGCTGAATCGCGCCGCCCGTCGCTCCCTTTATAGTAAACTCGGCGGCGCGGTGTGTTCCGCGACGATCCATCACAACGCTCGCGCGCGCCGCCAGCACCGGCCAGAGAACCCGCAGCGATTCCGAATCGAATCCGCGGAGGCTCGACCGATCGATGCGGAGCGCTCCTCCTACGGCCGGCGTGGGATCCACGTCGCCAGCAATCTCTTCCAGGGAGCGTCGCCAATCCGCCGAAGCGCGGGCGAGCGTGAGCAGTTCGTCGGAAAAGCCGGGGTTTCTGCGGATAATCGACGGCAGGAGATCGAGCCTGATCCGGTTCCGAAGGTGCTTGCGGTCGGAGTTGGTAGGATCCTCCAGAAATCTCACACGATTGGCAGCGGCGTAATCGGCGATCGCG
>JBGTEZ010000077.1:0-2528 GCA_041747535.1 Gemmatimonadaceae bacterium | reverse complement strand
GCTCGACGCCGACCTGCTCGCGCTCGAGCGCGATCCGGCCGATGCCGAGCATCTGAAGTCGGTCTTTCGCATCGCGCATACGCTGAAGGGCGCCTCGCGCGCCGCGGACGTCAGCGCGATCGAGGAGGTGTGTCACCAGCTCGAGACGATGTGCGCGGTTGCCCGCGATGCGGGCACGCCGTTGGCCGGATCACAGATCTCGCTGCTCTTCGCTGGATCGGACGCGCTCGCCGACGCGGGTCGCATGTTGCGCGAGGGGCGTGATGCCCGCTCGTCGCCGGTTGTCGTTGAGCTGCTCCAGCAGCTGCGGCGCCGCGCAAGCGGCGCCGATAGCTCCGAACGAGCGCGGCCCGCGCCGATCATTCCGTTGCATGACCCGGAGCACGATCGCAGATTGCCCGGTCCGGAGCCCGATCGGAGATCTCGCCGTTCCGCGGTGGATGATCCGGCGATCATCGCGTCGGGAGCGTCACCTGTCGAGCGCGACGATCAGATACGTGTCGGCGCGCGACAGCTCGACTCGCTCGTGACAGTTGCCGGCGAGCTGCTCGGAATGACCGGCATGATCGGCGATCGACCGGCCGCTGCCGAGGCCGTTGCCGAAGCGATTCGAGGCTGGCGCGGGGAATGGGGGCGCACCGCCGGGGCGTACCAGCGGAGTCTCGTCCGGTCGGGCGCGTCGCCAACCCTGGTTGCCGCAATGGCCGCGGTCGATGATCGCCTCGTGCATCTCGATCGCCAGGTCGGTGAGCTCGCCCGCGCGATCGGCGATGACGCCCGGTCGCTGGGAGGAACTACGTCGCGGCTCGTCGAAAATGTCCGGCGTCTACGGATGCGGCCCTTCGCCGATATCGCCGAGAAGCTGCCCCGTGCCGCGCGCGATGTCGCGACCAGTCTGGGGAAGCAGGTTCAGGTCATCGTGGAAGGTCAGGAAGTCGAGGCAGATCGCACCGTGCTGGACACGCTGCGCGAGCCGCTGCTCCACCTGGTTCGCAACGCCGTCGACCATGGCATTGGCGCTCCGGCGGAGCGGATTCGCCGGGGCAAGAAGACGGAGGGATCCGTCACCGTTCGGGCGGAGCTGGGAGGCGACCGACTGCGCATCACTGTTTCGGACGACGGCGCCGGACTGGACGTTGACTCGATTCGCGCGCTGCTGAAGGAGCGCGGTCGTAGCGTGCCCGCGGACGATCGGGATGTCGCGCGGACGCTGTTCGAGAGCGGATTCAGCACCCGGCGCGTGGCAACGAACATTTCAGGTCGTGGAGTCGGGCTTGACATCGTCCGCACCGCGGTGGAACGGCTCGGTGGAACGGTGAATGTCCAATGGGTCGCGGGCACCGGAACGACGTTCACCATCCAGGTGCCGGTCAGCGTCGCCACGCTCCGTGCGCTGGTCGTCCTGGCGGGGCGCCAGATGCTCGCCATCCCGACCACCTTCCTCGAGCGCGTGATGCGGGTATCGCGCGGACAGGTCCGGTTGGTCGAGGGGCGGACCATGCTGACGATTGGAAGCGAGGCGATTCCGCTGACATCGCTCGCGCGGCTGCTGGGTCCGCCGCTCGTCGATCCGGCGCCCGAACCGGACCTGAACATCATCATTCTCGCGGTTGAAGGACGCCGGCTCGCCATCGCCGTCGACGAGATGTGCGAGGAGCGGGAGATCGTCGTTCGCCCGCTCGAGCACGCCGGAGACGAAGCGGACATGCAGTACTCCGGAGCCGCTCTGCTGGACGGAACACGAATCGCCCTCGTGGTGAACGCCAACGCGCTGGTCAGCTCGGCGGGCCGCGACGGCGGCCGGGATGCGTCAATAGGGTTCGCAACGGAGACGATCGCTCCTCCTCGCGAGTGGCACATTCTCGTCGTTGACGATTCCATCACCACGCGAACGCTGGAAGAGAGCGTGCTGACGGCCGCCGGCTATCGTGTGACGACCGCCGTCGACGGCGTCGACGCACTGCGACTCGTCGAAGAGGGGGGAATCGATCTCGTCGTCAGCGATGTCGAGATGCCGCGCCTGGATGGCCTCGGCCTGACGGAGCGGATCCGCGCGACGACGGCACACGCGAAGCTGCCGGTGATCCTCGTGACATCCCTCGACAAGCCCGAAGCGCGTGCGCGCGGACTGGAAGCAGGTGCCGATGCCTACATCATGAAATCGAGCTTCGATCAGGACACTCTGCTCGGAATCGTCCGCCAGCTGCTCGGAGACGCCGCGTGATCCGGGTTCTCGTCGCCGAGGATTCACCGACCGCGCGGCAGCTGATCGTAGGAATGCTGACGAGTGATCCCGGCATCACGGTCGTCGGTGAAGCGCGAAACGGGCTCGAGGCGGTAGAGATGGCTGAGCGGCTGCGCCCCGATCTGATCACGATGGACGTCAATATGCCCGAGCTGGATGGCCTCGAGGCAACGATGCGCATCGTCGGAAAGGTGCCGACGCCGATAATCATCGTGTCGTCTCAGGCGAACGAGAGCGAAGTCGAGCTGTCGCTCGAGGCGACACGCGCCGGCGCCTTGATGGT
>JBGTEZ010000076.1:0-7867 GCA_041747535.1 Gemmatimonadaceae bacterium | reverse complement strand
CTCATCCTCACCGACTGGATGAGCGACGATGAGCGAGCCGCGTTTCTCGCGGGGCTCAACGATATCGAAACTCGGTCTGCATCTCTTGGATCATCCCGCTTCATCGGTCTGGCGCCGCCTAAGAAAGTCGAGCTTCTGACGAATCTCGACAATGCAAGTGGAGACAAAGCCGGAGCCGGTCTCGCCTTCGCGCGGATCAAAGCTCTCACGGTGTACGGGTACTTCACATCAAAGCGCGTCGAGCAGGAAATCCTGAAGCCGCAGATGTTCTTCAATGGATACCAGGGCAACGTGCCATTCACCCCGGCCGTCTGACAATGGCGCAGCAGAGCTATGATGCGATCGTCGTCGGCTCGGGAATCTCGGGCGGCTGGGCGGCAAAGGAGCTGACCGAGCACGGGCTCCGCACGATCGTCCTCGAGGCGGGGCGCCCGATCGACCCGGCCATCGACTACGTCGAGCACGTGCGGCCGCACGAAATGCGCTTCAGGGGCATGCGCGATCGAAAGCACACCGAGCGCACGCAGCCGATCCAGAAACACACGGGCGCGTGCGACGAGTGGTCGTCCAAGTTTTTCGTCAACGATCTCGAGAATCCGTATTCGTTTCCGGACGACAAGCCGTTCTACTGGATCCGCGGACGACAAGTCGGTGGCAGATCCATCATGTGGGGCCGCTGCGTCTACCGGTGGAGCGACCTGGATTTCGAGGCAAACGCAAAGGACGGGTTCGGCGTAGACTGGCCGATACGCTACAAGGATCTCGCTCCGTGGTGGAGCCATGTCGAGCGATTCGTCGGCGTGCAGGGCCGCCGCGAAAATCTCCCTCATCTCCCCGATGGCGAGTTCCAGCAGCCGTGGCCGCTGAACGCGGCGGAGCAGAAAGCCCGCGATGTGCTGTTGACAAAGTTCGGTGGTGAGCGGCTGATCACCAACGCGCGACTGGCGGTACTGACAGAGGACCTCGGCGGGCGCCAGAAGTGTCACCTCTGCGGACCGTGTCACCGCGGTTGTGTCAGTCTCTCCTATTTCAGCAGCATCAACTCGACGCTGCCCGCGGCGCGAAAGACCGGGCGGCTGACATTGAGACCGTTCAGCGTCGTGCACAGCGTTATCTACGATCCGGCAAAAAGGCGCGCGACCGGCGTCAGGGTCATCGATGCGAACACGAAGCAGATGTTCGAGGTGAAGGCACGCGTCGTCTTTCTCTGCGCGTCGGCGATGGAATCCACGCGAATTCTTCTCAACTCGAATACGAGCGAGTTCCCCACCGGCCTTGGCAATTCAAGCGGCGAGCTGGGACACAACCTGATGGATCACATCATGGGCGGCGGGGCGACGGCGACGCTGCCGTGGGCGAATGACCGGCGTGAGCTCGGCAACCGGCCTGACGCGATCTATGTCCCGCGCTTTCGCAACCTCACGACGAAGCACCCCGGCTTTCTGCGCGGCTACGGCTACGAGGGTCGTGCCGAGCGCGAGGGATGGCAGAGGGGAGCGGGAATGCCGGGCTTTGGCGCCGGTTTCAAGAAGTCTCTCATCGGCGATCTGGGTCCGTGGCGGATGACTCTCTACGGTTTCGGTGAAATGCTGCCGCGCCACGAGAACCGGATCGAGCTCGACCCAAAGCTCGTGGATGCGTGGGGTATTCCCGCGTTGCGAGTCACCTGCGCCTACAGCGACAATGAAAAGAAGATGCTCGACGACATGGTCGTTGGCGCCACCGAGATGTTCGAGGCGATGGGCGCGACGAACATCACGCCGATCAAGGATGACAATCCGCCGGGGCTGGTGATTCATGAGACCGGGACCGCGCGGATGGGTCGCGACCCGAAGACGTCGGTGCTCAACTCGCACAATCAGATGTGGGATGCTCCGAATGTATTCGTGACGGACGGCGCCTGCATGCCTTCGACCGCCAACCAGAACCCAAGCATTACCTACATGGCGCTGACCGCGAGGGCCGTTGATCATGCGCACCAGCTTCTCAACCGGAGAGAGCTGTAGGATAAAGGGGCTATATGATTGCGACTTCACGAGTCAGCTACCGGATCGATTCCCTCGATCGAGTTTCATCCGTTGGCGACGGGTGGGTACCATTTGCGCGAGAGAATGGGGGAGAGCGTGTCCTTCCTCCTGGAGTTCTGGGGACATCGCTATGGTCCTGGGTCGGCGACGGCGCGACCCGCCAGATATATCAGAGCCTGCTGGGCAGAGTCCGGACAGCCGCCGCCACTGCTCGCTTTCAGTTTCGCTGTGACAGTCCCGAGCAGCGGCGACTTCTCCAAATGCAGATCGCCGCGGCCGGACGGGATGCGGTGGAGTTTCGTACGGAGCTTCTTGTAAGCCAACAGCGCGCCGCCGTCGGCCTGATGGCTGCCGCCGCCGGTCGGTCGGACACGCTCCTCAGGATTTGTGGCTGGTGCATGCGGGTTCCCGTTGCAGCGGACATGTGGGTGGAGGTTGAAGAGGCGATTGCAGCACTGCGTCTGTTCGAGGCATCCGCACCTCCGCAACTTTCGCACGGGATGTGTCCCCGGTGCCACGATACCATGCTGGAGGCCCTCGACGATGAGGAGCTCGCCGCATCCGGGCACGTCACGGTTGGAGCATTGCCGACGAACGACTAGCGGCAGGCCTCAGAAGGTCGAATCTTCCCTCCCATGATTCGACTGGCGACGACTGCTGACGGTCCGGCGCTAGCGGCGATCTACGCGCCGGCTGTCACCGATCACACCACCTCGTTCGAGCTCGAGCCGCCGGACGGAGCCGAGATGGCGCGCCGTGTCGAGAGGCTCATGGCGAGAACACCTTGGCTCGTTTGCGAGTGGGAATCGAAGGTCGTCGGTTATGCCTACGCCGGCTCGCACCGCGACCGCTGGGCGTACCAATGGTCGGTAGAAGTTTCGGCGTATGTCGACGCGAAGGCACACCGAAGTGGCGTCGCCCGCGCATTGTATGCCTCGCTCTTCGAGGTGCTCGCGGTTCAGGGATTCAGAAATGCATACGCGGGGATCACGCTCCCGAACGCGGCGAGCGAACGAATGCACGAAGCGGTCGGCTTCACGCCGGTCGGGATCTACCGCGGCATCGGCTACAAGTTCGGGGCGTGGCATGATGTGCTCTGGCTCGAGCGCGCGCTAGCGCCGCGAATCGCGGATCCAGCCATTCCAATCCCGTTGCCTGTGGCTTCGGCGCTGCCCGCCTTCCGCGAAGCGCTAGGCGTAGGATTGGCGTTACTCCGGCTAGGCGGATTACGTCGGCACACCAACGATGCCGAAGCTCGCATCCCCAACTCACCAGAGGGGAGCTAACTGTGCCACGGTCGTCCGTTTCAACGAAGGATCCGAAGCAAGGGAGGGCACGCGTGCGCGCTTACCTCGCATCGCTGCCACTCGATTCGCGAAGGATCATCAACAAGATGCGCGAGGCGATTCTCGCATCCGCGCCCGGTGCGATCGAAGAGATCAGCTACGGATTCCCGGTGTTCAAGCTCGATGGCGAGGCCATCGTCTGGTGCGCTGCCTGGAAAAACCACACGAGTATCTATCCGATCACTCCCGCGGTCACACGCGCCCTCGCGACCGAGATCAAGGCATGCGACGTGGCCAAGGGAACGATCCGCTTTCCTCTGACCAAGCCGCCATCAGCGGCATTCGTGAAGCGACTGGTCAAGGCGCGGATCGCCGAGTTGAAAAAGAACTAGAAGCCGGGCAAGGCGCGGTAGCGCGACGCTCATCCGGTCCCGCGTCTGAGATAATCGTCTACAGCCGCCGCGAGCTTGTGGGCACCGCGGCTCGATTCGAAGAGCTGACCGCGGGGCGTCTCCGAGTACCCCGCGAAGTAGAGTCCCGGATAGGTGCTATCCGAGCGTGGGTGTCCCCTGTCGTCGAGTGCGCGTGGCGCGTCGAGAATCTTGTCGAGCCCCGTAGTGAAGCCGGTGGCCGCGATGATCACATCGAACTCGTGCTCGACATCATCAGCAAACACAACTCCGGTTTTCGTAAAGCGGCGCAGGTCGCCGAGCACTTCGATGCGGCGTGCCCTGAGAAGATCCAGGAATCCGACGTCGATCACCGGCGGCCGGCGCGCGGTGAATGGGCCCCATGCTTCCTTGCCGAGCCCGTACGCCTGGAGATCGCCGTTGCCAAAGCGTCGGAGCATCGCGCCGAGGCGATCGACTGCACGCGCTGGAAACGGCGTGAGCAGCATGCCGAGAATCTGGACGGGAATTCCCGCGATCTCGCGCGATGTGATCGGAGGAGTCGTTCGCACCGATACCGCGACGCGCGAGGCTCCCTGCTCGACCAGATCGGCGGCGATCTCGGCACCGCTGTTTCCAATCCCGATCACCAGAACGCGCTTGCCCGCGAGGTCGCGACCTGACGAATACCGCTGCGAGTGGACGATACGGCCCCCGAAGTCCTGCATTCCGGGCCAGTGAGGCAATCGAGGTACGTTGTGGCGGCCCGTCGCTACGATGACGGCGCGCGTTGTCCAGCTCTCATGAGTGGTGTTCACGAGCCAGACCGAACCATCCGTGCGGATCCGCTCGACGCGCTGTCCGCGCCGGATGTCGAGCTCCATCTGTCGCGCATAGTCCCCGAGGTATCGCGCGTACATGTCCTTCGGCACGTAGCGCGGGTACGAACGCGGCATGGGAAAGAACGGAAGCCCCGAGAACCGGCGGACAGTGTGCAGATGCAGGCGCTCGTAGCGCCCGGCCCATGTCGCTCCAACCGCGTCGCTGCTCTCGAGCACTGCCGCCTCGCGACCGCGCTGTTTTAGGGTAGCCGCGACTGCCAGGCCTGACGCGCCGGCACCGACCACGATCACGTCAGCCCGGGACATTGAATTTCCCCCACGTGAACACGAACGCCGCGAGCACGAGGTGGAAGACGATCGGAATCGTTCCACCGAACCAGCGTTCGCCGGGGTGACGGTACATCCGGAGCACGTACCGCGCTGCGATCACTCCCGCGTACACGAAGCTGAAACCGATGAGGAGCCTGCCAAAACCAGGATTTGCATCGCTGAGGGGGCGCCAGCCGCGAACAAGACTGATTTCGATCAACGCCATGAGCGCGAGTATTCCCACCTGGCTCGGCAGCAAAAGTCGGTATGGCATCAGGTGCCATCGATGCATCGGCGGGAGCCATGCGGGTGCGCGCAGGACGACGACCAGCTGCCCGATGACACGGATCAGGAAGAGAAAGGAAAAGAGCAGCAGGTACGCCGCAGCCGCTCCTGCATCGAGCCCGGCACCTGCCGCTATTCTCGCGATGGCGACTGACGTGATTACCAAAGTGGCGACAAGCGCGAGCCTGGTCGCCAGCGGAGTAGTGTCGGAAGGGACGGAACGGTGGATATCGGCGGGCGGCAACCTCAAGTTCGCTCGTGAGCTACTCGCCGACGGTTGCGGCGCATGTCGGACAGATGCTGTGGCTGAACCGTGAATCGGTGTGCCGCGAGATGTAGCTCTCTACCGTATCCCAGTTGTTCTCGTCATCGCGGATCTTTTTGCAGTATGAGCAGATCGGCAGTATCTCACGCAGGTTTTTTACTTCCGCCAGCGCGCTCTGCAGCTTGCCCAACAACTGCTCGCGCTCTTCCTCGGCCCGCTTGGTCTCGGTGACGTCCCGCGCCACGGAATAGATGACCTTCGCCGGGGAATCAGGGGCCGCATTCCAGCGAAACCACCTGTACGAGCCGTCCTTGCACATGTAACGGTTCTCGAACGCGAGCGCCTGTCCCCCGGCCCTGACCGCCGCGTTCTGTTTCAGCGTCCGCTCGCGGTCGTCCGGGTGCACGAACTCGATGAATGGACGTGACATCAGCTCCTGGCGGGTGAAGCCGAGTGTTCGCTCCCACGCCGGATTGAGGAGCTTGAAATGTCCGCTGAAATCCAGGAAGCACAGCATGTCGATCGAGTTGGCGAAGAATCGATTCTCGAGCTCATTGACGGCGATCGCCGCGTTCTGCTTGCACAGAGTGAGCTCAATGTTGGCGCGCAGCTCGCGGTCCGTGAACGGCCGGACGACGAAGCCATAGGGCTCGGCGACTCCGGCGCGACGGATGCCGGCCTCGTCGGTGTCATCGATCATGAAGACGACGGGGATCTTCCACTGCCGCCTCAGCTCTTTGGCGTTCTCGACGCCGTTCATGTCACCGCTCAGTGCGATGTCCATCAGCACCAGGTCGGGGACCGCCTTAGCCGCGAGGGTGATGGCTGCTGCTTCAGAAGGCGCGATCGCCGGGACCTCGTAGCCGAGGTGGGTCAGCCGGGCTTCGAGCTCGGACGCGCCAGTGGTCACGTCGTCCACGATCAGGATTTTTCGCTTGGCCACGCCGTTCCCCGGGTACTGAAGACCGCACTGCCTGTCTAACGAAGATAACGACCCTCAGGCAGATTTCGGGGTGCCGCTCCGCCACCCGACTCGCATTGGCATGGCTTGCTTCCGCGCGACCGCGGCGCTCGCCGCCGGGGCATTCATTCTCAGTGGGTGCGCGTCGGCCCGAAGCGCGTCGTTCCCGCTCCATTCGCCGGGTGCGGTATCGGCGTGGATCACCACCGGGGATCAGTCCCGTCTGCTTGCAAGGGAACCCGATCTCCACTTCAGCGATGCCATTCCCGATGCGAGCGCACCGGTCGTCGATGTAGACGGTACTCGGACGTTTCAATCAGTCGTTGGCTGGGGCGCCGCGATGAGTGATGCCGCGGCGTATCTCATTCAGACAAAGCTCAACGCCGACCAGCGCGAAGCGCTGTTGCAGGATCTGTTCGGCCGCGAACCGGGGATCGGCCTCAGTTTCGTGCGCATCCCGATGGGCGCATCTGATTTCTCGCGCTCGCACTACAGCTACGACGACCGGCCGCCCGGGCAAAGGGATCCCGACCTCGGGCACTTTTCGATCGATGTGGATCGGGCCGAGAAGATCCCGGCGCTCAAGCGCGCGGTTGCGATCAACCCGCAGCTCAAGCTGGTAGGCAGCCCGTGGAGCGCGCCAGGTTGGATGAAATCGTCGGGCAGCCTGATCAAGGGAACTCTCCTGCCCCGGTTCTACGGCACTTTCGCGGAATATTTCCGCCGCTGGATCGAGGGGTACGAAGCGGAAGGGCTGCCGATCTTCGCGATCACATTACAGAACGAGCCTCATTTCGAGCCGGAGAACTATCCCGGGATGCGACTGTCACCGGATCAGCGGGCGGAGATCATCGGAAAGCATTTCGGGCCGCTCTTTGCGCGGCGCGGCGTCCGCGCCGAGATCTGGGACTGGGACCACAACTGGGACGAGCCGAACTCACCGCTCGCGGTGCTGGCTGACACTCTCGCGCGGCGGTACGTCTCAGCAGTCGCGTGGCACTGTTACGGCGGCGACATCGCCGCGCAAACTGCAGTGCACGAGCGATATCCCGAGAAAGACACGTACTTCACGGAATGTTCGGGCGGCGAATGGGCGCCGGTGTGGGCGGACAATCTCAAGTGGAACGTCTCGAAGATGGTGATCGGCAATGCGCGGGGATGGGCGAAGGGCGTCGCGCTCTGGAATCTCGCGCTCGACGAGCATCACGGTCCGCACCTCGGTGGCTGCGGCGACTGCCGCGGCGTCGTCACCATCCACTCGGCCACCGGCCAGGTCGTGCGCAACCCGGAGTACTACGCTCTCGGGCATGCGAGCCGTTTCGTGCGGCCGGGAGCGGTGCGCATCGAGTCGACCGCTCCGACGGGGCTGGAGACCGTTGCATTCCGGAATGCCGGCGATGGATCGATCGCGTTGATCGTGCTCAATACGGAAGCAACCCCGAGGCGCTTCGCGGTTCGAATGAATGGAGCTGCGTTCACGACATCGCTGCCCGCGGGTGCGGT
>JBGTEZ010000075.1:0-3872 GCA_041747535.1 Gemmatimonadaceae bacterium | reverse complement strand
GGCGCGCGACTGGGTCGCCGCGCCGGTGGCAACCGCAGCCACCAGGACGAGTGCAAATGGAATCGGGAGCTTCATCGTTGCGCGGCTCCTGCCGGTGTATAGGGAGTGGTGCGCGCGACGTACGTCTGCACCTGAAATTCGGTGTTGATGAGGGACTCGCCCTCTTTCACCCTCGCCTTGGTCCTTGCGGCCGGAGGCTGGAGCCTGATGGCGAGAGTCACTGGAGCGATGATCCTGTTGAGCGATCCGACGTTGCTCAGGAACTGACCGACGGCGTGGTACCCACCGATCACGGCGAGCTTGTAGCGATAAGTATCGAACTGCTCGCCCGGCAGAACCGGCATTGGCTCGACGGTAGCGAGATCCAATCCGACGCGGCGCGCGGCCGTGGACATGTCCTCGAGCAGGGCCGGCACTTCGTTGCTCCGCGGCACCAGCTGACGCATCACCCTCAAGCTCTGCTCATACTCCGCCGCCTGGGCGCGCAGCTTCTGCAGACTGCCCTGGGCAATGTCCGCACGGGCCTGCTGATTGCGCCGGTCGAGCGAATCGACGTGAGCCTGCACGACGGCGAGCTCCGCCGCTTTCGGCTTGTAAAGGAAATACCAGTAGGCGCCGGCAATCATCACGGCCATGAAGCCGATAGCCGCCAGCGTCTGCTCGCGCTTCGTCATGTTTGCGCCGATAGCCATTAGCGCACCGCCGAGACTATGAGTGGAACCGTCTTGATCGCGAAGGCGGGAGGCGTTTGCGTCTCCGCTTCGAGTGAGAACTCCGTCACTTCCTTGCCTTCGTTCTGAACCAGATCCGATCTCGTGAGCTGCACGTTCTGGATGAACGGCGACGCCTCGAGGGATTTCATGAAGCGCGTGAGCGCCTGGATGTCGACAGTGTGCCCGACCAGCCGGAACTTGATCTCCTTCGCCTGGGCAAGCAGCGAATCGGAGCGCGCTTTGAGCGCGCGCGCACGATCGGCCTTGGCCTTGCTGGAGGTCGCGGTGTCGGTCGGCGCACGCCTGGTCGTATCGGCGGCGGCTACGCTCTTTGGCGCGCTCGTCTGCGTGATTTCCTTCAGCCACGTGTACTGCGGCAGCGCATTGCTGATCTCGTACATCAGATGCGACCACAGATAACGCGTATCGTCGATCGATTTGATAATGGCGATCTGCTGATACAACGAATCGCGCGCCGCTTCGGCCTTCGACTTCGCGTTCAGCACGGCGCTGAACTGAGTCGAATCCTTGACGGCTTTCATCTCTGCTTCTTCGAGCGAGCTGGCCCGTGTCGCCTGACTCACGAAGAGCACCGCGATGACCGCTATCGAGAGCGCGGCAGCGCCGACGCCTCCGAGCAGATACTTGTCGGTGATCTTTTCGCCGATACCGGCGAACCAGGCGCGAGGGTTGAACGCTGCGGTGCCTGTGCCACTGGTGCGCCGCCGCTTGTTCCCGCCCCCGGGGAGGAGATTGATCTCAATCATGATATTTGATTCTCCGGGGTTAGTTCTTGCGGAGCGCGAGGCCGATCGACAGCATGAGCAGCGGCGCGACCTCATCGGTCACAAGCGACTCAAGGGCTCCCGCGCGCACCTGCATGGTGGCAAGCGGGTTGGCGAGCTCGACCGGCTTCTTCAGCCGCTTACCGAGTGATTCACTCAGACCGGGCGTCCGTGATCCGCCGCCGCAGGTGTAGACGGCGCGCATCTGGCCGTCGCCTTTCAGCGAGCTGGAAAGGAATGCGATCGCGCGCTCGAGTCCCGTCGCTATCTCTTCCGTGCGGGCTTCGATCACCGAATCCAGCTGCGTCGAGCGGTCGTAGCCTCTGATCAATGCCTCGGCGTCAGTAGCCGAGAGTCCGTGCTCGCGCTGTAGATCTTCGCGGAGACGGCGTGTGCCTATTGGAAGGTCGCGCGTAAGAATCGGAACGCCGTCGTCAAGGATGTTGATGTTGGTCACTTCGTGACCGATGTTGATCAATCCGACGGTGCCGTCCATCGCGGCCGGGTAATTGATTTCGAATGCGTTGTGAAGCGCGAAGGCGTCCACATCCATCAGGGTGGGGCTGATTCCGGCTTCCGCCAGAATACGGAGCTTGGCCTCGACCAGATCGCGCTTGGCAGCGACGAGCAACACACTCATCTCGTCCGCGCCGGCGTGTCCATTGTCGTCCAGGATCTGGAAGTCCAGCTCGACGGAATCGACATCGGGCACGTGCTGTTCCGCTTCCCAGCGCATCAGCTCGCGGGCCTGAGCCTCTTTCACCCGCTCCGTCTTGATGCGCTTGATGATCACATCGCGGCCACCGACGGCGGCGACGACTGATTTGGTGCTCGCGTCGACGGATTCTATTGTGCTGCGAATGACATCAGAGACGAGGTGCGGATCCATCACCTCACCGTCGACGATTGCGTCATCGGGGAGGGGGGTGATCGCGACCTTCACGAGCTCTGGTGCGGACTTCGAGTGATCGACTACGGCGACCTTAACCAGGCCCGAGCCAATGTCGATCCCTATCGTAGTCTTCTTCCGGCCGAATAACGCCATCGTGGCCCTTCATGGATGAAAAGAAAAGTGCTCGTAACCGTGTGCGTGCATTTACGTGTGGGACCACTGGGGCACTGATGCCTTGCGAGGTCCGGCACGGGTGGTTCAGCCCTAGACACGATTCAATTGGCACGAAAGTAACGGTGGGCCCGGAGCGCTCAGAAAAGCTCGGACCACCCCCGTTGGGCAACTCGGACGATCCTTATCGAATCGTCTGAGCCCCGCGCGACATTGGCCAGAACGCCAATCCGCCTCACACCCACACGCTGGTCTCCTCCGTCGCCGACTACGGCGACGAGCCAGAAAAGCGCGGTGTCGAGTCGCGTGATGTAGACGACTGACGAGTGTTCACCGGCGGCCACTGACCGTGTTTCGACTCCGCCGAGTGGTGGTTGGTCGGGCGGCAATTCACGAAGGTGGTCGAGTCCGGCCTCGATCGCAGACTCGGCTGCGGCGAGCGCATCGTCGCGCCGGGAGATCGCCGCGGCTGTTCGCGTTTCTTCGTTGACGGCGAAGAAGAGGGCGGCCAGGAGAGCGGCGATGAGGACTACCGCGAGGAGTGCGAGCGCCAGCGCGAAGCCCGGCTGGGATTGCCCGAAACGTTTCTCTGATCGCTCCCGCCCCGAGGCGGATTGGCGACTTTCGCTACCGGTTGCGAATGGCAATGGAGGCAGTGGCGATCTCCGGGACGGAGGTTCCGGGGCTCCCGGGACGCCGGGTTTGCGCGCGTTCTGCCCGCGCCGTTACATCGACTCTGGTAATCGAGAGTGCCGAACCACCGCCTGCTACACGTTCACCCTGGGCATTGAAGTACTCGAGCAGAAACCCGGTCTCCGCATTGTCCGGAGTGTACTTCCGGTACGGCCCGCTCACGGGCTGGATCGCACCGCAAACGGGGGCTCCGAGCGCATTGCACCGGCGATACCCGAGATTCCACTGGGAGTCCGACGACCGGTACAGGCTGTAGCGCCCGCGCCTGATGAATCGAACTGGAGCTCCTCGTTTCACCGGTTCCGCCGGCGGCGACTGAAGGGTCAGCACGAAGCCCTCGCCCGGCTCAACTCCATCCGCGACACAGTCGGGACTGCCCGATCGCACTGTGAGCGCTGCGATGCGGTGCCGAGTCCACTCGCCGCCCGGTGAATCGGGGCTCTCTCTATAGATAAGCGCAAAGTCTCCCGTGTCGGGTACCAGCAGAAAGCTCGTCAGCGTATTCCCGCTCACCGATTCGCGTGCCAGCGCGATTGAATTCCCGGATATCGTGCGGCAGGCAACCGATGCCCCAATCCCGGCGAACAGCTCGAGCGCGGAGTCAGCAACGACGCGCAA
>JBGTEZ010000074.1:0-18272 GCA_041747535.1 Gemmatimonadaceae bacterium | reverse complement strand
ATCGGCGCGCGCGCGAGCAGGCGTGCCCTCGGAGGAGCCAGTGCAGACTGACCCCGCCGAGGCGACGCGCCTCCGAAATGTCCATCCGGCCGGGTGGGTCAACCCGCAGCCGAAAGACAGATACCACCTTGTCGTCGTCGGCGGTGGCACCGCCGGACTCGTGACGGCGGCGATCGCCGCCGGACTCGGCGCCCGGACCGCGCTCGTAGAGAGACATTGGATGGGCGGCGATTGCCTGAACGTCGGATGTGTGCCGTCCAAGGCGCTGATTCGAGCGGGACGGTCCTGGAACGCGGCTGCGAACGCGCGGACTCGCTTCGGCGGCCCCGGTGTCGACGGACGCGGCGATTTCGGTGCGGTGATGACGAGAATGCGTGGAATTCGCGCAGACCTCAGCTCGGTGGACAGCGCCGAGCGTTTTCGATCGCTCGGAGTCGATGTGTTTTTCGGGCAGGCGTGTTTCACGGGCGACGACCGCATCGCGGTCGGCGGACAGACCCTCGAGTTCAGGCGCGCCGTTATCGCAACCGGGAGCAGACCGGCGATCCCGCCGATACCGGGGCTCGAGGGCGTGAAGTACCTCACCAACGAAACGGTCTTCACACTGACGGAATGTCCCGGCCGGCTCGTCGTGATCGGCGGCGGCCCGATCGGGTCGGAGCTGGCGCAGGCGTTCGCGCGATTTGGGAGCAAGGTCACGCTGGTCGAGCGGGCCGACCGGCTCCTCTCGAATGATGATCCCGATGCCGCGAAAGTCGTGGAGGCTTCTCTCGAGCGGGACGGGGTAACGGTAGTGACCGGAACGGCGATCGATCGAGTGGTGGGCGGGGCCGAAACGGTCGTCCACTTCACCCACGATGGCTTGGCGGAGAGCGTCGGTGCCGATTCCATTCTCGTCGCCACCGGGCGCGTGCCGAACGTCGAAGGGCTCGGACTCGAGAACGCCGAGGTCGCGTTCGACGATCGCAAAGTGATCACCGACGATCGTCTTCGCACTTCGAATCGCCGCATCTATGCGGCGGGGGACATCACCGGCCGCGCGGCCTTTACCCACGCGGCGGACGCGCAGGCGCGCCTGGTGGTGCGGAATGCGCTGTTCTACGGCCGCGGCAGCGTCGAGAAGCTCGTCGTTCCCTGGTGCACCTATACGCAGCCGGAAGTGGCCCATGTCGGTCCATCGTGGGAGACCATTCAAGACAGCGGTGAAGCGATTGAATCGCTGACGATCCCGTTCCACGAGGTGGACCGCGCCAGGCTCGACGGGGATGAGGATGGATTTCTGCGCGTGCATCTTCGAAAGGGATCGGATCGGATCATCGCCGCGACGCTGGTGGCCGACCGGGCGGGCGAGACGATCGCACAGCTCGCGATGGCAATGACGCAGCGACTCGGGCTTGCCGCCGTCGGCGAGACGATCTTTCCGTATCCGACCGAATCCGAAGCCGTTCGAAAGGCCGCGGATGCGTTTCGAAGGAAGAAACTGACGCCCGGCGCGGCGCGGTTGTTTCGAATCTGGTTCAAGTATGTCGGCTGACACGGATCATTCGCGCGGGCGTTCCGGGCCGGCGGTCACATCCGCCGGTGATGGAAAGCGGCTGGTGATCCTGAACGACAGGACGCTGCGCCAGCGGCTCGTCGCGCGCGACGAGCAGGCGCTCGTCGAGCTCGTCGAGGTTGCTACGCCCTGGCTCCTTGGCGTGACGCACGCAATGCTGAGCGACAGCGGCGACGCCGAGGACGTGGTGATGCAGACTTTCGTGACCGCGTGGAACCGGATCGGGCTGGTCCGCGACGACGGGCTGGATCTGGTTCCCTGGCTTCTCCGCATCGCTCGGAACCGCGCTATCGATCAGCTACGGTCGCGGCGGCGGCTCCAGATCAAGACGAACCTCGCCGGCGCGCTCGGAGGCTTGGGCGAGAGCGTCACTCCCGCCGCCGAACCGAACGAGGCCGCCCAACCGGGCTGGCATGTGCACGAAACCGTGAAAGCCGCGGTCGGCGCGCTCCCCGACGACCAGCGCATCGCCATACAGCTGGCCTACTTCCGGGGACTCACGCAATCCGAGATCGCCGAGCACCTCGCGATTCCGCTCGGCACCGTCAAGACGCGCCTTCGGCTGGCGTTCGAGAAGCTCCGCGTATCCCTTGCATCAGTGAAGGATTGGAACCTATGAACCCCCACGACTGGTACGTTGAGCACCGCGTGGATTTCGTCGCGCGCACGCTCGATTCCGATGACGAAATGAGCTTCGCCGATCACCTTCGCCGGTGCGACGAATGCAAAGCCGCGGTGCAGGCCATCGAGCGCGACCTCGCCTGGCTGCCGATGGGCGCGTCGCCCGTAACGCCGCGTCCTGGATTCCGGCATCAAATCGTGCGCAACATTGTTGGCGGCAGGCACGCCGTTTGGCGCCGATGGACTGTTCCGATCGCGCTCGCGGCTTCAGTGCTGGTCGCCCTGGGACTGTATGTACCGGAGCGACGAGAGTCCGACCGACTCGAGAGGACGCTCGCCATCAGAACGGGCGAGCTGACCTCTCTTCGCGACTCACTTTCAGTCATGCGGCAGGCGGCACGCGTGCTCCAGGCAAGCATCTCGATGAACGGCCAGGAAGGCGGTCTGCTGATTTTCGCCGACGACGTCTCTCATCGCTGGAATGTCGTGGTCCACGGCCTGCCGCCTGCGCCGCCGGGAGAGACCTACCAGTTCTGGTTCATCTGCGCGGACGGCATGGTGCGCGGGGCCACGGTTATTTCTCAGGGGGGCAGGCCCGTGTTTTTCACGCTTGGAATGCCCGACGAGGGTGGCCCGGTGATGGGGGCGGCCCTCACGATGGAGCCGAAATCGAACCGGTCTCCCAAGCCGCGCGGGAAAGAGCTCGCGCAACTGACGCTTTGACTTGCGTCGCCGCCAACGCCGCTAGCCCGGACTGAATGCTGCGCTTGCTGATGCTGTCGGTCGCGTTGATGGTGTCGGAGCCGCTGCTGATTCTCGACCTCAATGGCGCACGACTCGGCGCCGGAGTTCCAGCCGGGTGGAAGGTTCGCGCGGTGCGCGGGCAAAGCGCGCCCGCGATCGAAGTCAGAAACGACGGCGACGGTCCGGTCCTCAGAGTTCATGGTGCGGGTCGCGCCGCGTGGTTCTACCGTGAGCTGTCGCCGGAGCTGGCGGAGTCGGATGGCGCGCTTCGGTGGTCGTGGCGCGTGCTCGACGCGCCCGCGGCCGCGGACATGCGCAGCGAGAAATTCGACGACTCACCAATCCGTGTTTATGTCGTTTTCGGGAAGCCGGGAATATTCGGCAGGTCAGCCCGGATCATCTTCTACACGTTCGGAAATTCCGAACCGTCCGGTTACGCGCGCGCGAGCTTCGTCTCCGACAAGTTGCATGTGATCAGGGTCGACGGAGTCGCCGAACGAGCGCTCTGGCGCGAGAACACCGTCGACCCTTTCGCCGACTACAGGCGCATCTGGAAGAGAAAACCGCCCGCGATCACGGCGATTGGCGTGATGCAGGACACCGACCAGACGCGCGCCCAGGCGACAGCGGAGATCCGCCAGCTCGAGTGGATTGACCCCGCCCGCTAGTCCCCGGCGTCTCCGGAGTCCGGCCGACAAGCTGTTGCCAGTCGCGACACCGAAGCAAGGTGTTGAAACGGCGGCCTATCGTCCTCCAACGCACCATTCCGGAAATAGGCTGCGAGATCGTCGCAAGTTTTCCCGGTCTCCCGTGCGGGGCTCGAACTCCGAAAGTGTTGCCGGGTCACAGCTTGGACCCGCGGCTCTCACCCGGAGACTCGGCGATCACTGCAAGGCGCTTGCAAGAGTTCGATCTTCTCCGCAGGATATGTAGTCCAGATAATCATTGGTTAGGCGCCTTCCATGAATCTGTATATCGACAACCTATCTGGAGGCTGACGCGCTTGGCATTACCAATTACTGCTCCGGCGCAACTGGACAATGCAGCAGTTTAACTGAGCGACTATTGCTCTGGCATTTACAAGGTGGACCATTATCGATTCGAGCCAGGAGTGCTCCTATCCTTTGTCTCCCGGTGGCCGATACGCGATCGACGAGGCCTTTTGCATGGCTGTGAGCGTCTCCTCAACGGTCAGCAAAACAGTCGTCTGCAAGGAGCTCAGCGCTCCGCCGGCGCTGATCGCGATCGCCGTGGCTGCCATCGAGACGTTATCAGGAGCCTCCCACAAGTTGTATCCGTCGTGATCGCCGAAGGCATACCAGAAACCGTGCATTTTTCCACCTACCGCTTCGATGTACTGCTTGGCTGCCAGTCGGCGGTCCTCAGGGTTCTTGATGAGTTTTGCCCACGTTGCTGGCGTGTAACTGAACCGGGTCAAGTACAACGGCATCGCTCTTCCTCCTTCGCTTTCGTCCAGCCGGCGGTCAAAGTGTGCCAGATCAGATGTGCCTAGCATGTGCTTCGCGCGTCTGCACCGCAAGATCACTGGTGGATGCAAGTTCACGCCAAGCGTCGGCGCACAGGCGCCTATCGAACGTTGCAGCTGACAAGCACTTCTCGGATGCGGCTTCGCCGCCATGGTGATAGTGTGCCTGCAGCTGTATGGCGTTAGGACGCACGAGATAGCGCATTCACACCGATATGTAGAGTGACGGCTCGATTGCGGGTTTCACAGGCCCATGTCCGACGCATTGCACTCCGGCTACCCGAGGTGGTCGAGAGTGCGCACTTTTCTCTAGCGGATTTTCGTGTCCGTAATAAAATCTTCGCCACGCTTAAGAGTGACGCCCGCGTTGTCGTCGTGAAGAGTACGTCCGCGAACATCGATGCGCTCGTCGCGCATGATCCCGTAACCTTCTGGGATGAGTGGCGTGGCCGATGGCTGGGAATCCGTTTAGATCGCGTGTCGCGGGCACTTGTCGACGATTTGGTGTTCGACGCGTGGCAGCTTGTTGCGCCAAAGCGGCTCGTCGCCACACTGATCTCTGGTCCGCACGGCGCCTAACGATCGTTGCAGCTGAACTAAGGCATTGGGTCAATAATGGATTTGCTTCGAACACTTCTCGGGCTCTTGTGCATTTCAACGCAGACCATCAGCTGTGCAACCGTCTCACTACAACAGGTCCCGTCTGAAAGTCCTTCTGCCGTAATTGGAACGTCGGAGGCGCGCTTCATTTTTCCTCCCGATTCATCTGGCGTTTACACCTGGAACATCCCACACCCCAATGCCTACTCGGGCGACGCGGAATTCATTTGGGAAGTGACTTGGCAACCGCCGCGTGACAACCTCGGCAGGACGCCAGACGAACTTTCGCTCATTTCGCGGTGGCTGCCGGGAGGTCCAAAACGCGGCTCGCTGTCCGAGCTTGTCAGCACGATTCGCCTTGAAAAGGCCACCGTGTGCCTGAGTTGTGACCTAGCGAGTGTCGTCGATGCCGATCCAGGACTCGTCGCAAGCGTCGAGAACGGACGTGTTGTCTTCCGTGTGCTAGGAGCCGATGCTGTGCGGCGCATTTTTCCGGTTGTGCCAGACTCGGTAACGTTCAAGCGTCGAGTCGGCGGGACAACCGAGCCGCGTTCAGTCCCCGTTACTCGCGGCAATGACTAGTCTTGTTGAGCGCTTTGCTACCCAACTGAGGCATTAGGCATGCTGAAACCCAATGAATGAAGTTCCACGACAACCCATGACCCAGCGCGATTTGAATCAGTTGCGACTGGACCTTGCACAGAGGAGCAAGTGGAATGTCGGATACTTCTGGAGCGGTTTTCTGTTTTGGGTCTATGTGACCGCGACGGCTTCCGCGCTGCCGCTTGACACGGCGCGCGTTTTTTGGCTGATCGGAACGTTCTTTATTTTTCCGGTCGCTGTCCTGATATCGAAGGCTATCGAAGCCGATCCATTTGGGAAAGGAAATGCCTTGGGTCAACTTGTCGGCTACACCCATATGAGCGTTATCACACTCACATTTCCGGTCGTCATCGCTGCGTTCGTGTACTTTCCCGAAGCGCTCCTGCTGATTATGGCGGTCGCCTACTGCATCGATTTCTACGTGATGAGCTGGGCATTCGGACATCGCATCTTCGGATTGCACGCGACCGTGCGCGTGCTTGCGGTCACCGTGATCTGGTTCGGTATCCCGGGATGGCGCATGACTGTGCTTCCGGGGGTCGTGGCGTTTGCCTACGTCACGACGGCCCTGCTCCTGCCAGGGCTTCGATCCCGGTGGCTGAAAGCGAGGGCGACTGGCGATACGGCCTGACCATACCGACGCAGATCCAGGTTAACACCCATAGCAGCATCCCGGGCTCGGAGTTACTAGAGATCACGATGAGACCGGTCGTGGAGAGCGCCCGGGGCGATTCAGCGACCGCATCACCTGTGGAAGTTCGCCCTCAGCGATGAAAACGGTGACAAGGACGGCCCGCGGTCGCGCATGCCGTCCTGATGCTCGGATAATTGCAGGACTTGCGGCGATCCTGTTCCTGTTCACGGCCGCGTAGTTCGCCGGTGTGCCTCCGGCGGGAGAGCAGCCTCGTCCGGTCCAACCGTCAGGAGATGATTTGAACGTTAACTCGAGCAATACCACCAGCAAGGTGCCGGAAGTCACGCTCCTGTTCTGGATAATCAAGATTGCCGCCACCACGCTTGGCGAGACCGGCGGCGATGCGGTGTCGATGTCAATGAATCTCGGTTACCTCGCGGCAACCGGCATCTTCGCCGTCCTGTTTGTAGCTGCCGTAGCCGTGCAGATCGCCTCCAAGCGCTTCCGTCCGCCCGTATACTGGGCCACCATTATCGCGACCACTACCGTCGGCACGACGCTCGCGGATTATGCGACGCGTTCCCTCGGGGTCGGATACGCGGGGGGCAGTGCACTCCTGCTGGTGCTGCTACTCGCTTCGATCGCGGTGTGGTACCGCGCGATGGGCACGGTCTCGGTGGAGTCGGTGAGCACGCCCAGGTCCGAAATGTTTTACTGGGCAACAATCATGTTCTCCCAAACCCTGGGCACCGCGCTCGGCGATTGGACGGCGGATACAGCCGGTCTCGGCTACCTGGGGGCGGCGGCCGTTTTCGGAGCGCTGCTGATACTCGTTGCCGGTGCGTACTTTGGGACCGCCATCTCGCGCACATTGCTGTTCTGGGCGGCATTTGTGTTGACACGTCCGCTCGGTGCCGTAATCGGCGATCTTCTCGACAAGCCGATCGCGTCCGGCGGCCTCGCCTTGAGTCGCTACTCCGCATCGGCGGTGCTGCTGGTGTTCATCGTGGCCTGCATCATGTTCTTCAAGCACAAGCCCGCCAGCACGAGCCATTGAGGATGAGCGGACCGATGCCGGAACAACGAACGCGCCGAGATCTCGGTAACGATTGGCCGCTTGAAGCGACCTGACCGCAGACAGGTATCAGTGTCGCGGTGAACGCCGCGTAAAATGACAACTCACGGTCAGCTCCTCAGCCTGGGCAGCGCTTCACCCTTGAGGACAAACCGCAGTGCGACGCCATTGTTGCAGTATCGTTTGCCGGTTGGTGCCGGGCCGTCGTGGAAGATGTGGCCCTGATGACCGTCGCAGCGCGCACAGTGGTACTCGGTGCGGGGAAAGATGATCTTGAAGTCACGCTTGGTGCCGACGTGTCCCGCAATGGCAGTGTGAAAGCTCGGCCAGCCGGTACCGCTGTCAAATTTGTGCGCGGCGTCGAAGAGCGGCAGATAGCACGCGGCACAGATAAAGGTGCCCGCGCGCTTCTCGCGGTCGAGCGGGCTGCTGCCGGGGCGCTCGGTGCGGTCTTCGAATAGCACACGGTACTGCTCCTTGGTGAGCAGCTTCCGCCATTCCTCGCGCGGCTTGCTGAGTTTCTGTACCTGATCGCGGGGGGAAAGCGGGTCGTCGGGAGTCGGAGTCATCATCGAAGGGCGGAGCTTGATTGATAGTGCACCGACGGTCGCCGGGGCGACGGCCAGCGGTGCCAGGAGGGCGAGAAAGTGACGGCGTTCCATGTTCATGGGTGGCCCGAATCATGTTGACAAATGAATTTGCGCACAGTTCGCCTTTGCTCCAATACCCGCTCCGACTCCAAATATGACGAAGCCGAATTTCGAGCCGCTCGCGACATACCGGGAGTACCCACCGGAGGAGATGGAATCTCGCGCGAGCTGGTTCGCTGAAGATCTCGCCCGCCGACGAACCACGCGCCACTTCAGCGACCGGCCCGTAGCGCGCTCGACCATCGAGCACTGCCTCCGCGCCGCGGGGAGCGCCCCCAGCGGCGCACACCAGCAACCGTGGCACTTCGTCGTGGTGAGCGACCCTCCGCTCAAGCGCCGGATTCGTGAGGCGGCCGAAACCGCCGAGCGGGAGTTCTACGCCACGGCTCCGGCGGAGTGGCTCGAGGCGCTTTCTCCACTCGGCACGGACGCCCTCAAGCCCTACCTCGACGCCGCGCCATATCTCATCGCGGTCTTCGCGCAGCGTTATGGATCAGCGCCCGGCGGCACGACGCGAAAGCACTATTACGTGAACGAGTCCGTTGGAATCGCAACAGGATTTCTGCTCGCCGCCCTGCACCACGCCGGGCTGGCCTCGCTCACTCATACACCGAGCCCAATGGGGTTCCTGAACGAGATCCTCGAACGTCCCGCTAGCGACAAGGCCACCATGCTCGTGGTCACCGGCTATCCCGCGCCTGACGCCCGCGTTCCGCGGCTCACACGTAAGCGGCTGGATGAGATCGCAAGCTTCCGGTGATCGCCTTCTACAGGACGCCTATCGGCTCGCTCTACGAAGGGGGATGATCGCGGGCGTCTTTCGCGCCACCCAGTAGTCAGCGTCCTGAGCCAGTATCGCCAGCTCCTCCGACGGCGGAATGTTCGTCGGGCCGACGATTCTTCCGCCCGGGCGCACCACGCGCGCGGAAGCGGCGATGATGCCGGAGTTGAACCATGCATCGACGGCAACGCCGAGGCACGAGTCCGTCGCCAGAGGAAGCTCGGCGGCGACACGCACGAGCCCGACGGTAGCCGTTTCCCTGACGCCGGGCGCCGGGTTCACGGCGAATACCCGGACCTCCGCGAGAGTGCTCAGCTCCTCCGCCGCATAGGACCACACTCCGCCAAGCACCACCGTTGCACCCGGCTCGGTGGCGTCGAGAAACGCTCCGGCCCGTGTCGCCATCTCCTCGCGGCGGTGGCTTGCCGCGGCGCGCTGCTCCTCGCAGGCCGGCGAGCTCACACCGCCCGTGAAATCCGCCACTCCATTCTCGATCGGGTACTGCGCGGAGCAGATCGGACAGCCCAGGGTAGCTGACTCCACGAACCGGTTGCTGACTTTCTTGAACGACGCGACGAGCCAGGTGTCGTCGTGGGGCTTCGGGCAACGCAGGAGATCGAGCAGCTCGATGAACACGGCTAACTATGCGAGAGACGCAGCTCGTCGATGTTCACCTTTTCGGGCTGCACGAGAGCGAACATCACCGCTCCCACCACATCCTGGACGCCGAGCATTGGCCGCTCGCTATGGGGCGAGCCCGCCGGGTCGGTGACCGAGACCGCCTTCCAGATGTCGGTGTCAGTCGCCGCGGGCGAGATCAATGTTGCTCGGACACCGGTGCCGCGAAGCTCGGCGCGCATCACCTCATGGACGGCGCGAAGGCCGAACTTGGCGGCGGAATAGGCGGCATTGCCGGTAAACACCGTCCGGTCCGCGATGGAGCCGATGGTGACCAGGTGGCCGCTCTTCCGTTTTTTCATCTCGCCCAGGAACGTGCGGGCGAAAACAAACGGGGCCACGAGGTTGGTGTTGATGACCTCGACGAATGATTCGGCGGTGGTCTCCTCGACGAGGGAGACGCGAAACAAACCGGCATTGTTGACGAGGATGTCGGGCACCCCTTCCAGCTGCCGCACGATCCGTTTGGCCGCCCGGTCCACCGCTTTCGCGTCCGTGACGTCGCAGGCGATTGGGATCGATCCCGGAACCCGCTCGGAATGCTCCTTTAGCTTCGCTTCGTTCCGTGCCAGCATGAACACTCGCACTCCCTGCTCTCCGAGCGCCGAGGCAATGCCGGCCCCGATTCCCCGCGACGCCCCGGTGACCACTGCGCTCCGCCCGCTCAACGCCGGGGAGTGTGACGTCACGCGTCAGCCCGAGCCGTTGTGCGCGAGCCGCAGAAACTCGTCGCGGGTCTTCGAATCGTCGCGGAACGCACCGGTGAGAGCGGAGGTGATCGTCTTGGAGTTCTGCTTCTGGACTCCTCGCATCATCATGCACAGGTGATAGGCCTCGATCACCACCCCGACGCCGCGCGGGTTGAGCACGCTGCACAACGCCTGCGCGATCTGCTCGGTGAGCCGCTCCTGCACCTGCAGCCGGCGGGCAAACACATCGACGATGCGGGGAATCTTGGAGAGTCCCACGATTCGCCCGTTGGGGATGTAGGCGATGTGGGCTTTGCCGAAGAAGGGCAGCATGTGGTGCTCGCACATCGAGTACAGCTCGATGTCCCGGACCATGATCATGTTGTCGTGCGATTCCTCGAAGATGGCGTCGCCGATCACGTTCTCGGCGGTGGACGCGTATCCCTGCGTCAGAAATGCCATCGCCGCGGCGACGCGGGCGGGCGTCCGGAGCAGCCCTTCGCGGCTGGGATCTTCGCCAACGAGCTCGAGCTGTCGGCGGACCAGATCCTCGAAGGGCTTATTTGCCGGCGTATTCGACATAGTTGTTCTCGGTTTCCCACAGCACCAGCTTCGTGAGCCGGCCCGGCTCGACCCGCGAGGCGAGGATTTTCCAGAATGCGACCACAATGTTCTCCGAGGTCGGGATCACGTCTTTCATGAAGGGCACATCGAGGTTGAAGTTCTTGTGGTCGACCAGATCGATGACCTCGCGCTCGACGATTTTCTTGAGCTCGGACAGGTCGCAGACGTAGCCGGTGGTCTCGTCCACGTCCCCTTCGACCGACACGTCCAGCGTATAGTTGTGGCCGTGCCAGTTGGGGTTATTGCACTTCCCGAACAGCCGTGTGTTCTCGGCGTCGGACAACCTGGGGTTGTGGACCCGGTGGGCGGCGTTGAACCGCAAGCGGCGAGTGACTGTTACGCGCGACATGTTTAGGGTAAGATATCGCTTGCAAAGAAGCTTCGCCGGAACTTGCAGATCTGCCAACCATGAAGCTGCGCCTCCAAATGATGGCGCCCAAACAAGAAGCTCCGCCGGTTTTGCCGACGGAGCTTCAGAAAAGAAGGGACGGAGAGGTTTTTTGAAGCCCGGTCGAATGTTTGAGGTTCTCACCCTGCCTACCGTCTTCCCCGCACTGGGGCATGACGTCAGCAAAGCTTATCGAACCCACCCGAAGGACTTGTTGGCTCAAAAAGTGAGTTCTCCGCCCCACCAATACAGCCAGTATTTTTTTCCCGCTGGTACGATACTGACTGTCTCAATTTACCGGCGGTAACATATAACGTCAACGAATCCGCAAATGGATATTGGACTTGTGGCAGCGATTCTGATGCTGGTGTTCTGGGCGGTCGTGACCTTCACGACCGCCGCGCCAGGCTGGATCCACATTCTGCTCACGCTGGGCGTTTTTCTGCTGATTTACCGGATCGTGGTGCGTGGCACGCGCGGCGTCGACCGCGGCCCGAAGAGCTGATGGAGCGCCGCGGGCCGTCGTTCTCCTACGGGAGCGAAGGCTCCGCAACAGCGGTCGCCGAGCAGCCGCTGGCCCTGTCAGCGGACAAAAAGCTTCCTGTGCTCGTCACGGGAGCGGCCGGCCTCGTTGGCATTCATACCTGCCGCGAGCTGGCGCGAAACGGGTGGAAGGTCCGCGCGATGGTTCGCGATCCCGCGCGCGCGGCGGTGAGACTGGGTCAGCTGCCGCTCGAGTTCCGTGTTGGGGACGTGCGCGATGCCAGCTCGCTGCGCTCCGCGCTGAGCGGTTGCGGAGCAGTGGTCCACCTCGCCGCGATCGCGATCGAGAAGAAGGGAGAGAGCTACGCGGAGTCGAACACCGCCGCCACGGAGAGGCTGATCTCGGCGGCGCGCGCGGAAAACGTTCAGCGGCTGATTTTCATGTCGCAGAACGGCGCCGACAGTGCCTCGCGATTTCCCTTTCTGCACAGTAAGGGCGTCGCCCAGGATTCGGTCAGGAGCAGCGGCCTCCGTTGGACCATCCTCCGGCCCTCGGTCATTTTCGGGCCCGAAGATGAGTTCGTAAACGCGCTCGCCAGGCTCATTCTGCTGACCCCCGGTATTTTCCCCCTTCCCGGAGGCGGCACCGCCCGCTTTCAGCCAATTGCCGTCGACGATGTGGCGAAGGTGATTCGCCTGTCGCTCGAGAAGAAGGACACCGTGGGAAAAATCTACGACCTGGGCGGCTCGGTCCCGCTGACGCTTCGCGAGATGACGGAGCGGATTTTGAGCGCGATGGGGGCGACGAGGACACTGGTGTCACTTCCCATTCCGGTGCTGCGTCCGCTGGTTGGATTTGCGCAATACATGGTGCCTAACGCCCCGGTCACGCGCGGGCTGCTCGACCTGCTCGCCCTCGACAACACGGTTGCTAACAACGCGCTGACGGAAGTATTCGGGGTGACGCCGATGCCGTTCGCGGGAGATGAGCTTTCTTATGTGCGGCGGATTACCGTTAAGAGTGCATTTGATTCGTTGTTCAAGCGGAGTTAGCGACCGGACAGCGGGTTTTGAGTTTACCGTTTTTGAGTTTCCCGTTATCGCGTTCGGGCTGCGAGCTCACCCAACGACAGACAACGCAACAGCGGTAAACTCAAAACCCACTGTCCTGCTGCTCGATCAAATCTCCCAATTGGAAAGCACGATACCGCCGTTCGTCGGCCGCACCTCCCCATACCCATGGACCGCCATCCGTAGATCGGTCCACCTCACCCTCGCCCCACGGGCAATGAGCCGCCGGTAGACGTCGGAGTATTGCCCCTGCACGCGGATCGCGATGCGCCGAGCGGCCCGGATGCGGGCGTGCGCGCAAAGCTGGGTCACCAGCGCGTCGAAGTCAGCCTCACTGCGGGCGACCATCTTGAGCACGCGCATCTCCTCGGTCGCGCGTCCTTCGACCAGCGGCACCCAGTGGCAGATCGCGAATGACCGCACGTCAGCACCGGTTCGCATGATGATCGTATCGCCGAGCTGGTGCTGCGCCGTGAGCACGATCTCCCGCGTATAGTCGTAGCCCGGAGCCAGCTCGTTCAACAGCTGCCGGCACTGCCGGAGAGCGAGCTCCCTTTCGTGCGGCGCGAGGGCGGACACCGGCGTGGACTGAATCCCGGCGCGCGCGCCTTCCAGGGTCAGCGTGACGGTGAGATGCCCCGGACTGAACCCGAGCGAGGAATAGAAACCGACATTGTCCATCGTGCGCGGCATCGTCTCGAGTCCGATTACCGTCGCGCCGCGGTGTTTCAGCCACTCGACCCCGGCATTCACGATTGCCTTCCCCACGCCCTGGCCCTGGTGATCGGGGTGTACCGCGAGCGGGCCCATCCAACCCTCGACCCCGGAGCGGTGCACCATGTTGAACGCGGCGATTGAATCGCGCGCGGTGCGCCAGATCATCGCCCCCTCTTCCGCATCGGAGATCGCGAATTTCCAGACGGCGGGATTGAGATGCGGCACTCGCACACCGACCATTCCGTCCTTGCGATACCGCTCGGTGAACGATTCGCTGAACACGGCGTTGAGCTGTGGAATCTCCCGCACCGAGACCCGCTCCGGTCCCTCGGAGATCCATGCGTGCCGCCAGTTCCGCGCAAATGCCATCACCTGGCCGCCTCCGCCTCGGAGCCGGCTTTTTCGCCCTCTCCGCCCTCGGGATAAGCCGTGATTCGCGTCGGCGTCGCCGCCACGAGCAGTGCCGGCGCTTCGCGGTCGACCCAATCGGATTCGGTTTGCTGTACCACCGAGCACCCCCGGTCCGCATCGTAGCTCACGGCGATCACCCGATCGAGGCCCTCACGCACGGGCTCGATATGGGTGATGAGGATCACCTGCTCGAACCGGTCCTGCAGCCCGCGCAGCAGCTCGACGACGTTGAACCGCCGCGCCTCGTCCAGTGATCCGAACACTTCGTCGAGAATCAGCATCGAGAAATTCTGCCCGGCACGCTCGGCGATCATCTGCGAGATGGCGAGTCGCAACACGAGGTTGGCGAGATCTTCCTCGCCACCGGAGATGACGGGCTTCTGAATGGAGTCTTCCAGTATGACGATGTTGTACTGATCGTCCAGCTCGAGCTCGGTGTATCGCGCGTCGGTCAGCTCGCTCAGGAACGCGCTCGCCAGCTCCGACAACTCGGGCCGCAGCTGGTAGTTCAGGTCCGTGCGCAGATCGGAGAATGCCCGGTCGAGCTCGTCGTGCATTCGGCGGTCCGCCTGCATGACGTCGAGCTCTGCCTGCTTCCGTTTGAGATTTTCCACCGTCTGCTGGGCAGCCTCGACCGCTTTCGACGCGCTCGTAACCTGCTCCTGGGCGCGTGCCGCCATGACCTTGCACTCCTGCAGCTCCATCCGCACCCGGTCGTAATCGGCCCTCAGCTCGTTGAACTCTTTCTCGGCGAACGACACCTGGGCACGGCGGGTTCGGAGAGTGCCGAGCGTGGACTGAACGCGCATGATCTCCTGGCCGATCTGGGTCTGCTCGAGCCGGATCTCGGGCTCGCGCTCGAGCATCGCCTGCAGGCGGGCCGCTTCGGCTTCAATCGGAGTGAGCCGCTCGACTTCGGCGACCACTTCGGTGTGCCTCGCCGGATCGAATCCCGGCGGAATGCGCGAGATGTCGCGCTTCATCTGCACCTGGCGCTGTTGCTTGGCGGCGATCTCGCGAACGATGGTGCCTAACTCCTGGACGGCCAGCTGTACTTTGGCCAACCGCCGCTCGAGGGTGCCGACCTGCTGCATCAGCACGCGCCTCTTCTCGTCGAGAGCGCGCACGTCGTCCGGCATCGTCTCAAGCTGCTCGACGCGCGCCTTGTAGTAGCTCCCGTCGACGTTCACCGTTTCGATCATCTCGTCGAGATGTTCCACTACGGTATGGAGACTCCCGCCAAGGGCGCGGCTGCAGGTCGGACACGCGCCGTCCTCGCCGAGCGATACGACGCGGTCACGCTGCAGCTTGAGCTCGGTGTACTGTTGCCTGAGAGCCTGCCGCTTGGTATCCGCCTCCTGCCGATCCCTCACCCACTCGGTGCGCCGGGCTTCGAGCAGACCCTGGGCGTCCTCGAGCTCCGAGCGGGTTTTCTCCAGCTCGAGAGTGGCTTCTTCCTCGAGGGCGGGCGCGCGCTCGATCTTCGCGTGGCGCTCCTCCAGACGGGCGATCTCCTCGCGCAGCGCCTGCTCGGCCTCCAGCAGCGTTTTTCTGCGACCTTCTTCCCGGTACAGGATGTTGAGCGCCTGCAGCTCGATATTCAGCGCGAACAGCGGCTCGATGCTGAGGCGAAGGGTGTCGAGTTGTTCGTGGGCGGCGCTCAACCCTTCCACCTGGCGGGCGATTCTCTGCCCATCGCGGTGGAGCGCGGCCTCTTTTTCCTCAGCGACCGTGATCTGCGTCAGGAGCTGCGCGGATTGCTCACGCTGTTTCTGCGCCATCTCCCACCGTGGCTCGATCGCCATCATCTCGCGCTGGCGCACCGCGCCGCGGTGGGTCGCTTGCTGCGCCTTTGCCTCGGCGTCCTCCTTCCTGGCCGATGCCTCGGCGAGGGAGCGCAGGACCGCCTCGGGATCCGGCAGCCCCCGCTGCATTCCTTCGACAGCCGCCTTCACCCTGTTCCGCTTGTCGCGGGTCAGGTCCTGCGCGATACGGAGCTTTTCGTAACCCAGCACGCGGGAGAGAAACTGACCGCGCTTGGAGGGAGTGAGCGCCGCCATCACGCTCAGCTCTTTCTGTCCCGTGAAATACGTGTGAAAGAATTCCGACAGCGACATGCCGAGCCGTCGTTGCAGGAGATCCGTGACGGCGGTGATCGAGTTCGCTATCGGGTCATCGGCGCCATCCAGGTACACCTCGGCCGTGTTGAGACCGCGGACAACCCTGTAACGGTGCGCGCCGAGCTCGAAGTCGAGCTCCACTTCAACGGCGGCGCGGGCTCCGGCAGTGATGGAGCGAATCGAGTCACGATTGCCGCGTACGGCTTGATTGCCGTAGAGAGCCCACGCAATGGCTTCGAGAATCGTCGTCTTGCCGGCGCCGTTGGGGCCGATGATACCCGTCAGCCCCGGACCGAAAGCGATCTCCGTCCGCGTGTGCTGACGGAAGTTGGACATCCTGAGATTGTGCAGCCTCACGCGGCGTCTTCGTCGAGGGTTCTGCCTGCAATACCATCGGCTTCGCGCAGATAGTGGAGGCCGAGCTCGACCAGCGCGCCGCGATCGATGTTCTCGGTGAGCACCCTCGTTTCCAGCTTGGCGCGCACGGTATCGGCCAGCGACGCGCGACGTCCCGGCGCAGCCTGACCCATCTTCGGCCTCAGTATCTCGGGCCGCCGGGTGTCGAGATGGAAATGAAGAGCTTTGCGCTTGTAGTCGCGGAGGGCCTTATGATCGAGCTCTCTCAGGATGTGCCTGGGAACTTCGCTGACGACCAGGCGCACGATCTTGTCGTCGAGCCCGCCTTCGCACCCGTCGACGGCTTCCCGAATCGCGGCGTCGAGGGCCGCGGGGGACATCCCACCGCCCGATATGGGATCCAGGTCCACCCATTTCCGCAGGGGCGGTACTGGGTGGAATGTGTGTTTTCTGCTGGCCAGGTCGAATTCGATGAAGCCCTTGCCGCGAATGCCCGAAGCCGACTCCTCGGCTAACTCGCCCCACGGATTGGTGCTGGTGTAATCGACCGAGCCTGAATAGAAAACATTGGGGAAGATCGACCGATAGACGTGGTAATGACCGAGGGCAACGTAATCCCAGTCCTCGGGGCGCAGGTCCCGGCGTGAGATCTTCATCGGAGCGCGGTCGAGCCTTTCGACGTAACCGGGAATAATTCCTTCGTACTCTCCGTGCATCAACAGAACGTTGTACTTGGCAACTGGATCCGGCGTCAGTTCCGGTACGAAAGGCATTTCGGGCACGGCAAGAATCGCGAGATCGTGCTCGTCGACAGGAACACGCCGCGCCGTGCGCTCGACAACGTCGATATTCAACGTGGAGAACAGCTTGAGAATCGAGCCGGTTTCGGTTGTGAGCGGGGTGTCATGGTTACCCGCGACCATCACCAGCTTCGAGTCCGGGAGCGCTCGGGCCAACCGCGAGAACTCGACGTAGGCGTGCAGAATCGCTGGATTCGGCGGACGTACCGTGTGAAACACATCGCCGGCGATGAGCACTACATCGGGCTTCAGCTCTATGACCTTGTCGATCACCCGCCGCAGAGACGATGCGACGTCCGCTTCACGTTGATTGATCCCGGTGGGAGTCTGCCGCTGATACTGACGGTAGCCGAGGTGAATATCCGAGAGGTGGACAAGCCTCATCGCGCGCGCATCGCCCTGATCCACTGCGTGATCTTCGTCCTCACGAGCATCGGTCCGCGCTCGGCCTCGCCTTTTCTGCCCGCGAAGGCGGCAATGTTCGACCGTACCTGAATCGTGCTACGAGAATCCGTGATCCAGCCTAGCCGGCGATCGATCTGAATCGTGCCGGAGAGTGTGCCTGACGTCTCATATCCGGCGCCCGGAGATACTGACGGGGGGAGACTGATCCGCGACAAAGAGCCTTTCATCGAGATGAATGCTACATCGCCGTTTCTGGAGAGCGAGTCCAGCTGAAACGTCGCGCGCACCGACCCCATCGCCCCCGGCTCGCCGCTCAACGGAATCTGCATCTCCCGCGTCCACTTTTCGCCCACTGTGAGGGGTCCGCGCGGGAGCATCGCGGGCATTTCTCCGAACAGGTTGCGCAGCTCACGGTTGCCCTGATCCATCACTTCAACCGCGCCATCGGTCGCGACACGGATCATTGAGCTCTTGGACAGGAGCGCGCGGCGCTTGAAGTCAGCGAGCGATGCCGGCGTTGAAGGATTCATCGCCACCGAGTCGGTGATCGTCTGCATCAGCGTTCCGCTCGTCGTCCACTGTTTGGCGATGGCGCGGGTGTAGATATCGATCGATGTCGTCATCGACTGCGCAGGACCGGCGGGCGCGCCGGGAGTGCTGCCCGTCATCTCGACCGTCTGCGACAGGCGCATCCTGATCGTATCTCCAACGTGAGGCCGGATCTGGAGCAGAACCGACTGCGCCTGAAGCGCGGCCGGAAGCACGAGAGCGGCAAACATC
>JBGTEZ010000073.1:0-10230 GCA_041747535.1 Gemmatimonadaceae bacterium | reverse complement strand
GTCACACGCGAACAACAAGACGCGCCGTACCTGGAAGCCGAACCTCCAGGTCGCACGGATCGTCGTCGACGGAAAGATCACCAAGGTGAAGGTGTGCACTCGCTGCATCCACGCCGGCAAAGTTACGCGTGCGCCGAGAGGCAAATCCGCTGCGTAGGTTTTCCGCGCGGGCGAATGGAGAGGGGAGCCCGTTGGGCTCCCCTTTTTCTTGACTGCAACTGAACACGAGGTCCGCTGGTCGCTGTCCGCTCATCGCGACTGGCTGCAGGCCGTAGGGACGTTTCTCATGCATCGAAGGCACGGGCCAGTTGCCTGTCCCATGATCAGATCTGGTGACGTCCCGAAGGCAGTGAAGCTCCAAGCGATCAGCGTTCAGCTAATCGCGGACCTCGTGTTCAGTTGCAGTAATTCGTTGTACCAGACCGAGTCCATGACGGCTAACTTTCTCCCGTGAACGCCGCTCGAACCTAGTGCCGAAACGAACCGACATCCACCGCATCCTTCTGATAGGCTCCGGCCCGATCGTAATCGGGCAGGGCGCCGAATTCGACTATTCCGGGACGCAGGCGGCGAAGGCGCTGAGGGAAGAGGGGTTCGAGGTCGTGCTCGTAAACTCGAACCCGGCGACGATCATGACCGACCCCGAGATCGCCGACAGGACCTACATCGAGCCGGTGACGGCCGAGTACGTCGAGCTCGTGATCGCGAAGGAGCGACCCGATGCGCTGTTGCCGACAATGGGCGGGCAGACCGCGCTCAACGTCGCGATGAAGCTGGCGCAGAATGGAGTTCTCGCGCGCTATGGCGTCGAGCTGATCGGCGCCGACGAGCGCGCGATCGCCATGGCCGAAGACCGAAAGCTCTTTGGGGAAGCGATGCAGCGGATCGGGTTGGCGGTTCCAACCGGTGGCATCGCCGTCACCCTCGAGGAGGCGATCGACCTCATCGACATCACCGGTTTCCCGGCCATCATACGGCCCGCATTCACCCTTGGCGGAACGGGCGGCGGCATCGCCTACAACCGCGAGGAGTTCGAGGACATAGTGCGGCGGGGCCTCGGTCTCTCACCGGTCAGCCAGGTCCTCATCGAGAGAAGCGTGATCGGCTGGAAGGAATTCGAGCTGGAGGTGATGCGCGACGGAGCCGACAACGTCGTCATCGTCTGTTCCATCGAGAACCTCGACCCGATGGGCGTGCATACCGGTGACTCGATCACGGTCGCGCCGGCGATGACGCTCACGGACCGGGAATACCAGCTGATGCGGGACGCCGCCGTTGCCGTCATCCGCGAGATCGGCGTCGAAGCCGGCGGGTGCAACATCCAGTTCGCGCTCAATCCCAGCGACGGCGAGATGCTCGTGATCGAGATGAATCCCCGGGTGTCGCGCTCGTCGGCTCTCGCGTCGAAAGCGACGGGGTTCCCGATCGCCCGCATCGGAACCAAGCTCGCGGTCGGTTACCGTCTCGACGAGATACCCAACGACATCACCGGAACCACGCCGGCGTCGTTCGAGCCGGTGCTCGACTACGTCGTGGTGAAATGCCCGCGCTTCGCATTTGAGAAGTTCCGCGCCGCCGATCCGCGCCTCACGACCCAGATGAAGTCGGTCGGGGAGTCGATGGCAATCGGGCGCACCTTCAAGGAGGCGTTCCAGAAAGGGCTGCGTGCCCTCGAGATCGGGCGCACGGGATGGGTCACGGCATCGACGCTGGCCGATGACCGGCTGGCCGATGACTCTCCGGAGACGCTGCGTGCGGCGCTCAGGCGGCCGACCCCCGAACGGATCTTCCAGGTGAAGCGTGCGCTCGAGATGGGAATGGGAATGGAAGAGGTTCACGAGCTGACGGGCATCGACCCGTGGTTTCTCGCCCAGCTCACCGAGCTTCTCGAGGCGGAGCGGGCATATGCCGCGCTTCCCGGGGTGGACGCCGACGTTCTCTACCAGATGAAGCGAATGGGGTTCTCCGACCGTCAGCTCGGCGACCTCCGCGGAGAATCGGAGATGGATGCGAGGCGCCGCCGAATCCGTCTCGGAATCGTCCCCGCCTACAAGATGGTGGATACCTGTGCAGGAGAATTTCCTTCCTCCACACCGTATCTCTACAGCAGCTACGAGGAGGAGAGCGAGGCGCCGCGCACGGGCAAGCGCTCGGTCGTGATTCTTGGAAGCGGACCCAACCGCATCGGACAGGGCGTCGAGTTCGACTACTGCTGCGTGCGGGCGGCGCTGGCGCTCCGGGAGCAAGGTTACGAGACGATCATGATCAACTCCAACCCCGAGACGGTCTCCACCGACTTCGACATCTCGGACAAGCTCTACTTCGAGCCGCTGACTCTGGAGCACGTGCTGGACATCGTCGAGCGCGAGCAGCCGCTCGGCGTCATCGTGCAGCTCGGCGGCCAGACCCCGCTCAAGCTCACCGACGGATTGGCTCAGGCGGGCGTGCGTATTCTCGGCACGCAGCCCGATGCAATCGACATCGCGGAAGACCGCCGCCGCTTCGATGCAATCGCGCGCGAGCTCGGCATCCGGCAGCCCGACAACGGAACGGCGACGAGCCTTCCCGAGGCAGTGGCTGCCGCGACGAGGATCGGCTATCCGGTGCTGGTCCGTCCGTCGTACGTGCTGGGCGGCCGGGCGATGGAGATCGTCTACGACGAGAAGTCGCTGAAGGACTACTTCGAGCGCGCCGCGAAAGTGTCGGAGGACAAGCCGGTTCTGATCGACAGCTTCCTCGAGGATGCGTTCGAGGCCGACGTCGATGCGGTATCCGACGGCCAGCGCGTCGTCATTGGCGGAATCATGCAGCACATCGAGGATGCCGGCATTCACTCGGGCGACTCGGCGTGTGTTCTTCCGCCGTATCTGATCGATGAAGAGCACATGGATATCATGCGCGCACACACAGTTGCTCTCGCAAAAGCCCTCGGCGTCATCGGTTTGATCAATGTCCAGTACGCAATCAAGAACGGCCAGGTCTATGTCCTCGAGGTCAATCCGCGCGCCAGTCGGACCGTGCCCTTCGTGTCGAAGGCGATCGGTGTTCCGCTCGCCTCGATTGCCGCTCGCGTGATGCTCGGTGAGACCCTGGACGAGATTGGATTCGTCGAGGAAGTCAGTCCCGGCTACGTGTCGGTCAAGGAAGCGGTGTTTCCGTTCAACAAGTTTCGCGAGTTCGACCCGATCCTCGGTCCCGAGATGCGGTCGACGGGCGAGGTCATGGGAATCTCGGATTCATTCGGCAGCGCGTTCGGCAAGGCACAGCTCGCCGCCGACAACGTGCTGCCGTCGGAAGGCGCGGTGTTCATCACGGTCAATGATTCCGACAAGCGCGCCGTGACGCCGATCGCGCGCCGCTTCCACGAGCTGGGATTCCGCATCCTCGCCACTTCCGGAACGGCGAAGCACCTGCGCGGACGTGGAATTCCCGCCGAGAGTGTGCTCAAGATCTACGAGGGGCGGCCCAACGGCGTCGACCTGATGCTGAACGGCGAGGTCCAGCTTCTCATCAACACTCCCTTCGGCAAGGAATCGCAGCGTGACGACTACACGATGCGCCAGGCGGCAATCGCGCACCGGGTTGCCTACACCACGACACTCTCGGCCGCCAACGCGGCCTCGGATGCGATATTGTCGCTGCGGTCACGACCCCCGTCGGTGCAGTCGCTCCAGGAGTGGCATGCCCGCCTGCCGAAGGAAGCCGGCGTCTAGATGGCCAAGCCGTTCATTCACGAGTCCGCGTACGTCGACGACGGCGCGAAAATCGGCGACGACACCAGGGTCTGGCATTTCTGCCACGTCCTCGGCGGCGCCGTCATCGGCGAGCGGTGCTCGCTCGGACAGAACGTGGTGGTGATGAACGGCGTGAAGATCGGTGCAAACGTCAAGATTCAGAACAACGTTTCGGTCTACGAGGGCGTTGAGCTCGGGGACGACGTGTTTTGCGGGCCGTCGATGGTCTTCACGAACGTGATCAATCCCCGAAGCCACATCTCGCGAAAGAATGAGTACAAGGCGACGCGGGTGCGGCGTGGTGTGACCATCGGTGCCAACGCGACGATAGTGTGCGGAGTTACACTCGGCGAGTACGCCTTTGTCGGTGCGGGGACGGTGATCACACGCGACGTGCCGGCCTACGCATTGATGGTCGGCGTCCCCGCGCGACAGATCGGCTGGATGTGCCAGTGCGGCGAGCGCCTGCCGGATAAGGAACCGGGCCGGTGCAAGGCGTGCGGAACACGCTACACTCTCGAGAAGAACCAACTCACCAGAGATGCCTGAGTGACGCCTCAGAACTTCAAAATCGCCTTCTCCGGGTGCGGCCGGATCAGCAAGAATCATTTCGAGGCAATCGACAAGATCGATGGCCTCGAGCTGGTCGCGGTTTGTGACGCCGATCCCGAGCGCGCCGCCAGGGCGGGCGAGGAGTGGCAGGTGCCCCACTTCACTTCATACGAGAAGATGCTCTCCGCGTCGAAGGCGGACGTGGTGACGATCGCAACACCGTCGGGCCTTCATCCGGCGCAAGGCGTCGCCGCCGCGCGCAGTGGAATGCACGTCGTGACCGAGAAGCCGATGGCCATTTCGTTGTCGGGCGCCGACGAGCTGGTGAAGGCGTGCGACGCCGCGGGCGTGCACCTCTTCGTGGTGAAGCAGAACCGGCTGAATCCGCCGGTCCAGCTCCTCAAGCGTGCGGTGGATCGGGGCCGGTTCGGACGGATCTACATGGCGAGCTGCACCGTGCACTGGGCCCGACCCCAGGAGTACTACGATCAGGCGCCATGGCGGGGGACGTGGGAATTTGACGGCGGCGCCTTCATGAACCAGGCATCGCACTACGTCGATCTGGTCCAGTGGCTGATGGGGCCGGTCGAGAGCGTGATGGCCAAGACCGCGACACTCGCCCGCCGCATCGAGACCGAGGACTCCGGCATTGCGATCCTCAAGTTCCGATCGGGCGCGCTGGGAATGATTCAGGTCACGATGCTCGCCTATCCGCGCAACCTCGAGGGATCGCTCACGCTCCTTGGGGAGAAGGGGTCAGCGAAGATCGGAGGTACCGCGGTCAACAAGATCGAGCACTGGCAGTTCGCCGACTACGATGACGACGACAAGCTGGTTGACGCCGTTGAAACCAACCCGCCCAACGTCTACGGGCTCGGTCACGAGGGCTACTACCGGAACGTGCTGGCGGTGCTCCGGGGAGAGGCAAAGCCGGATACCGATGGCCGTGCCGGGAGAAAGTCGCTCGAGCTGATCCTGGGCATCTACGAGTCGGCGAAGACGGGCAGGGAAGTTCCTCTGCCGTTACGGGCGCAAGTCTGACCGGGCGGAGCACCGAGTCGATGAGCACTATTTCCGCGGGCTAGTATCTTTCCCATGGCAGAACCCGACACCGCAATCTCCCTCGACTAGCGAGCATGGCAGTCCCCCTACTGGACCTCCGGGCCCAACACAGCACAATTCGCGATTCGGTGGTCGCCGCGATGATGAAGGTCGTCGACGACCAGGCCTTCATCCTCGGCGAGCCCGTCGAGCGACTCGAGCGGGAAGTAGCCGAGCTTTCGCATACCACCCATGCGATCGGGTGCGCCAACGGCACCGATGCGATTCTGCTTGCGCTCCGAGCGCTCGGCATCGGTCAGGGCGACGAAGTGGTGACGACTCCCTTCACCTTTTTTGCGACCGCCGGGGCGATCCACAACGTCGGCGCGAGGCCGGTTTTCGCTGATATCGAGCCGGACACGTTCAATGTCTCGACGGAGGCGATCGCGGCGAGCGTCAAGCCGTCCACCCGCGCCGTCATCGCTGTCGATCTCTTCGGTCAGATGGCTCCGATGGAGCTCGTGCGTGAGGCGGCCGGCGAGCTGCCGGTGATCGAAGACGCGGCGCAATCAATTGGCGCCCGGCGAAAGATCGACGGAAAATGGGTGATGGCCGGAGAAGCGGCGACGATCGGCACTTTCAGCTTTTTTCCGTCCAAGAATCTCGGCGGCTACGGCGACGGCGGGATGATGGTGACCCAGGACAATGAGCTCGCCGCCAGGCTGCGGCGCCTAAGAGTTCATGGGGGAATGAAGACGTACTACCACGACGAGGTCGGCTACAACAGCCGTCTCGATGCCCTGCAGGCCGCTGTTCTATCGGCCAAGCTCGTTCGCCTCGAGTCGTGGAGCGCCGCCCGCAGAAAGAACGCTTCCTACTATGATGCAGCTTTCGCCGATCTGGACGACGTGCGTACGCCGACCATCGATCCCGCGAACGAATCGATTTACAATCAGTACACGCTACGCGTTGCGCGGCGAAACGACCTGCAGGCTCATCTCAAGAACGAGAGCATTGGGGCCGCGGTCTATTATCCCCTTCCGCTCCACCTCCAGCCGTGCTTCAAGTATCTCGAGTACAGCAAGGGCGAATTTCCGGAGAGCGAGCGAGCGAGCGAGGAAGTCATTTCACTTCCGGTCTTTCCGGAGCTGAAGCAGTCGCAGCTCGACGAAGTCATTGACGCGGTGCGCGGATTCTACGGGCGCTGACATCCACCAACAAGCGAGCAACAGGTGCAACTGAAAGATCAGCTGCTGAAGAAAATAGAGGACCGTACCGCGTGTATCGGCGTCGTTGGACTCGGCTATGTGGGCCTTCCCCTCGCGCTCGAGTTTGCCAACGCCGGGTTCCACGTGATCGGTTACGACGTCAGCGAGAAAACCACCAAGGCTCTGATGTCGGGAAGGTCGCACATCCAGGACGTCTCGAACGCGGAGCTGGCGCGGCTGGTGAAGGCCGGGAAGTTCGAGGCGACGGCGGACGAGTCCCGAATGAAGGAGATGGACGCCGTCTCCATCGCCGTGCCCACCCCACTGGCGAAAACACGCGATCCGGACATGAGCTACGTGCTCGCATCGGCAGAGGCAGTCGGGCGTCACTGCCGTCCAGGCGTCGTCATCGTCCTCGAGAGCACCACTTATCCCGGGACGACCCGCGAGCTGATGCTTCCCAAGCTCGAGGCGGCTGGCCTCAGGGTTGGTGAGGACGTCTTCCTTGCTTTCAGTCCCGAGCGTGTGGATCCGGGCAACCCAACCTGGAACACCAAGAACACGCCCAAGATCGTCGGCGGGATCACGGCCGCCTGCACCGAGGTCGCCAGCGCGCTCTACGCAACCTGTCTCGACTCGATCGTGCCGGTCTCTTCCACCGAGACCGCGGAGCTGGTGAAGCTGCTCGAGAACACTTTCCGCTCGGTGAACATCGGCCTCGTCAACGAGATGGCGATCGTCTGCGACAAGCTCGGCGTCAACGTCTGGGAAGTGATCGATGCGGCCGCCACCAAGCCGTTCGGCTTCATGAAGTTCACGCCCGGACCCGGGATTGGCGGACATTGCATTCCGCTCGATCCGCACTACCTCGCCTGGAAGATGCGGACGCTGAACTACAAGACCCGCTTCATCGATCTCGCGAGCGAGATCAACAGCGAGATGCCGGCGGTGGTGGTGCGGAAGGTCGCCCAGGCGCTCAACGAGGAGAAGAAGGCGGTCAACGGAAGCCGCATCCTGGTCCTGGGCGTCGCATACAAGCGGGACATCGACGACATGCGCGAAAGTCCGGCGCTCGATGTGATCCGCTTGCTTGAAGATCAGGGGGCGAAGGTCGCATATCACGATCCCCACGTGCCGAAATTCAGCGAGGACGGACACGACCACCGCAGTGTCGAGCTCACTGACAAGGAGATCACCGGCGCCGACGCAGTGGTGATCATAACGGATCACACGGCGGTGGATTACCAGCGCGTGGTGAGGCTGGCCGGCGTCATCGTCGATACCCGGAACGCCACGGCGCGGATGGTGAAGGGCAAGGGACGGATAGTGTCGCTCGCATCCGCGCCCTCGTTCACCGCGGCCTGACAGCGAATTGAATATCGCCGTTATTGGAACCGGCTACGTCGGTCTCGTCGTCGGCGCCTGCCTCGCCGAGACGGGCAACAACGTCACCTGCGCGGACATCGATGAAGGCAAGATCGAGGGCCTGCGGCGGAACGTGCTGCCCATCTACGAGCCGGGTCTCGACACTCTGGTTGAGCGCAATCAGCGTGAGAAGCGCCTCACGTTCACGACCGACCTTAAGTCGGCGATCGAGGATGTCGAGGTCCTGTTCATCGCGGTCGGAACTCCACCGGGCGAAGACGGCGGGGCAGACCTGCAGTACGTCCTGGAGGTCGCGAAGCTCGCCGGGCGCTACATGACGCGCGAGATGGTGATCGTCACCAAGTCGACGGTGCCGGTGGGCAGCGCGGCCAAGGTGTCCACCGAAGTGGCGAAAGAGGCAAAATTTCCTTTTCATCTCTGCAGCAACCCTGAATTTCTGAAGGAAGGCACAGCTGTCGAGGATTTCATGCGTCCCGATCGCGTGGTGCTTGGCGTCGACGGATCGCACGCGCGCCGCGTCATGACCGACGTTTACGCCCCATTCGTGCGTACGGGCAAGCCGATCCTGCTGATGGACATTCCGTCCGCCGAGATGACCAAGTACGCGGCGAACGGCATGCTGGCCACCCGGATCTCGTTCATGAACGAGATCGCGAACCTCTGCGACCAGGTCGGGGCCAACGTGGATTTCGTCCGGAAGGGAATCGGCAGCGATTCCCGGATCGGCCAGTCGTTCCTGTTCCCCGGCCCCGGTTACGGTGGCTCCTGCTTTCCCAAGGACGTCAAGGCACTGGTGAAGATGGCGTCCGAGAAAGGTGTCGACCTCGACGTGTTGAAGGGGGTTGAGTCGGCCAACGACCGCCAGAAGGGCGTGCTGCTGCAGAAGGTCAGGACAGCGCTTGGCGGTTCCCTCAAGGGAAAACGGGTAGCTGTCTGGGGCCTTGCCTTCAAGGCTGGCACGGACGACATGCGGTACGCGCCGGCCCTGACGCTCATCGAAGGGCTGCTCTCGGAGGGCGTCTCGGTCTGCGCTCACGATCCGGCGGCGATGGTCCACGCAAAATCTTTGATCGGCAACCGGATAGATTACGCGGAGACTAACTATGAGGCGCTTTCGGGAGCTGACGCCCTCGTGGTGGTCACGGACTGGAATGAATACCGGCACCCTGATTTCGAGCGCGTGAAGCGCACGCTCAAGCAGCCGGTCATCGTCGATGGCCGCAATCTGTATGACGTGGAAAGGATGCGGGATCTGGGAGTGCGTTACTTCTCGATCGGCCGTCCCGCGGCATGAACCTGAACGACGCCCAAGGGTAACAACACCGGAATGTCCAGAATTTATTCGTACGCGCTGGCGCTGCTGCTCGTCGCATCGCTGGCCTGCAAGCCCCCATTCAATCCGAAATCGTACCCGTCCACCGCCAGGCTTTTCGAGGTGGCAATGGCTGAATTCAGGGCCCGCCGCTTCGACAATGCCGCCAAGGCGTTCGAGCAGCTGACCCTGGATCTTGCTGCCCGTGATGCGCGGCTGCCGCTGGCTTTCTACTACCTGGCGCAGTCGCACAACGAGCTGGGTGAGCACCTGCTCGCCGCCGCGACGTACAACAGGCTCGTCGATGCGTTTCCGCAGGACACGCTCGTCGACGACGCGCTTTTTCTCGCCGGCAAGGCCTACCAGAAAGAGTGGCATCGCCCGCAGCTCGATGCGACGTACGGAAGCAACGCGATTGCCTCGTACCAGTCGCTGCTTGCGAGCCATCCGGATTCGCCATTTGCCCCGCGTGCGCGCACCGAGCTCAACCGGCTGGATGAATGGCTCGCCGAAAAGGACTACGATACTGGTTATCTCTATCTGAAGCGAAAGGCCTACGATTCGGCGATCATCTACTTCAAGGACGTGATCCGCCTCCACCCGAACGCGGCCAAGACACGCGACGCGTATCTCCGGCTTCTCGAGGCGTACCGGGCGATCAGGTACACCGAAGACGCGCGCGACCTTTGCGACGCGATGCGAAAGGCGTATCCCGACGACCGCGACGTTCGAAAGGATTGCGGGCCTCCGCCCCCGCCCACCGCGCCCGCGCCAGCGACTTAGCCGGTGCGCATTGGGGTTTTCGGCGGCACCTTCGATCCACCCCACGTCGGCCACCTCATTCTCGCCGCCGATGCGTGCGGTGCGCTGCGCCTCGACCGGCTGATCTTCGTTCCGGCCGCCTCTCAGCCGTTCAAGGCCGGGACTCCCGCGGTCGCCAGCCCCGCCGACAGGCTGGAGATGGTCCGGCTCGCGGTTGCGGGCGACTCGCGGTGTG
>JBGTEZ010000072.1:0-19649 GCA_041747535.1 Gemmatimonadaceae bacterium | reverse complement strand
TAATCCTTGGTGTAACCGTAGCCGCCGAACAGCTCGACGCAGAGCGATGTCACGCGGTCGCATACCTGTGAGGAGAAGAGCTTGGCCATGGCCCCTTCGCGCGCGATGTCCTTTCCCGCGTCCTTGAGCCGGGCCGCGTTGTAGACCATGAGTCGCGCTGCTTCGACATCCGTGGCGGCCTGAGCGACCTGAAACTGAATTCCCTGGAACTCGGACAGCGTCTTCCCGAATTGCTTGCGCTCGCCGAGGTAGGTGATCGTCGCCGCGAGAGCGCCCTGCGCGATCCCGATCATCTGCACGCCGATGCCGATGCGGCCTTCGTTGAGAGTATTGATCGCGACCTTGTATCCCTGCCCGACCGGCCCCAGCACGTTCTCTTCCGGAACCTCGCAATCGTCGAGCAGCAGCTCGACGGTGCTCGAGGCGCGGATGCCGAGCTTGTCTTCCTTCTTGCCGACCTTGAGACCCTTGAATTCTCGCTCGACGATGAACGCCGTGATGCCGCGATAGCCGGCCGCCGGATCGGCGTTGGCGAACACCACGTATATCCCCGCCTCGGCCCCGTTGGTGATCCACAGCTTCTGGCCGTTCAGGAACCAGCGGTCACCGCGCTTCTCCGCGCGCGTGGCCAGGCCGAACGCATCAGACCCGGATCCGGACTCCGAGAGCGCGTAGGCGCCGACCTTCTCGCCAGTAAGGAGCGGCAGGTACCGCGATTTCTGCGCGTCCGAGCCGTACTTCACGATCGGATAATTGACGAGCGTGTTCTGGACGTCGCACACGATTGCCGCGGCCGCGTCGATCTTGCTGATTTCCTCGACGGCGAGGGTCACCATGAACAGACTGCCGTCGGCGCCTCCGTACTCCTCGGGAACCGCGATTCCCATGAGGCCCATCTCGAAGTATTTCGGCAGCAGCTCCGGGTCGATCCTGCCGGCCGTCTCCATCGCCTTGACGCGGGGACGTACTTCTTCCTCCGCGAACGCGGCGACGGCATCGCGGAACATGACCTCCTCTTCGGAGAGGAGGGTCAGCGCCTGAGACGTAGCGTCAGTCTGCATTCACGCCCACCGCGGCCCTTTCGAGCACGACCTGGGCGAGCTTCTCGTGCAGGCCGAACGCGGGAGTGACGTTGAAGGCGACGTGTGGAAACGGGCGGGCGGCGGCCGTCACCATGCGCGGGATGTCGGACGTCGAGTGCCGGCCAGGTGAAAGCATGTACGGGAAAACGGTGACATCAGTCGCGCCGGCGCGGACACATTGCTCGAAGCCCTCATTGATGTCCGGCTCGGCGAGCTCCATGTGGGCATAGCGAACGACGACGTCGCTCCCTGCCATACTCTGAATGAGGGTTGCCATCTCGCCGAGCATTTCGTTCGCGTCGGAGAGGCGGGAGCCGTGGTCTACGATCAGAATTCCTTTCATGGTTTCAAGATTAGCGAAGGCGCGGCAACAAGCAAACGAGGTGTAGATCGATGATTTGCTACTGCGGCAGGACTGCGGACTGTTGACCTATGCGGAAAAGAGGACCAACTGCCACTGCTGATCTACGACTAATTGCTGAATGAGGACCTACTGCGAACTGAGGACCTACTTCGGATTGCTGTCATGCGCGGCCGAATAGTGACAACACTAACGACCGAAGACTTACCTATGTTGCCGGTCTAAGGCTTACCTATCCTCCGGTCCGTACATTCGTCCCTGATCCGCGGCAGGTCCTCAGTTCGCAGTGAGTCCTCAGTTCGCAGTAGGTCCGCAGTCCGAAATTAGTCGTAGATCAGCAGTGGCAGTTGGTCCTCTTTTCCGCATAGGTCAACAGCCCGCAATCGCTGCGTGAATGTGTGACCGCTCGACTAGTGCGCCGCTTCGTCCAGCCCCGTGCCTCTGTGCCACAGCGGCCGCGCGAGCCCATCCGCATCGTCATAAAAGTGAATCGCGCCAGGTGCGTGGATCTTCGTGAGGAGCAGGATCTGTCCGGTGTGCATGGCGAAGTGCTCGACCACGTGGTAGATCGCTGACAGCACGGTCGTCTCGCGACCCTGGATCACGACCGTCTTCTCCAGGTCGGCTTCCGAGACCCCGGCGAGAACCTGGTCCGCCTCTTTGAGCACGGATTCGAGGCGCGCGAGAAGATCGGCGCCACTGCCCCCGGCCTGCTGGGCAAACTCCTGCACCCGGTCCCGCTCGAATGTCCTGCCGCCGACTCCCCCGATGATCCATTCGGTGACGTTGCCGGCGAGGTGGATAATGAGATTTCCGATGCTGTTCGAGCCGGGATTGGACCGGCTCCAGATCGCCGCCTGAGGGAGCGCGTAAATGCAGTGGCCGAGCTTGATCGGGTACTCCTTGACCAGCCAGTACCGCGAGCGGGCGATGAAAGTGTCGGCGATCATACCGGCGTCGCTTCCGCCGCCCGGCCGGGGCCGATGCTCGATGGCGCGGCTGTCAGCGTGTCACGAAAGACATCGAGTGCGAGCTCCACCTTTCCGAAGGGCGCCGAAACCTGAACGCCCTGCACCAGCGGGCGCACCCGCTCGAGCATTTCGCGCGCGATCGCGATGCCTTCCGCCACTCCGTGCTCCTTTGACTTCGCGCTGGCGGTGCGCATCCGCTCGATGATCGCGAGGGGCACGACCACTCCCGGCACTTCGTTCGCCAGGAACTCGGCGTTACGCAGCGAGACGAGCGGCCAGATCCCGGCAACGATGGGAATTCGCGTGTGCTCGATCGTGCGGAGAAATCTTTCGAGTTGTTCGACGTCGAACACGGGCTGCGTGATGGCGTACTCTGCTCCGGCCTCGACCTTCCACTCGAACCGCTTGAGCTCGTGTGCCGGATCGAGCGCGGCCGGATTGACGCCGACCCCGATCGCGAATCTCGTCGGCTCGCCGATCGCGTTTCCTCCCGGATCGAGACCGTGATTCAGCTGGTTGACGAGATTGGTGAGGCCGATCGCATCGATGTCGAATACCGCCGTCGCGTTCGGGTAAGGTCCCATCTTCGGCGGATCGCCCGTGATCAGCAGGATGTTCCGCAGTCCGACCGCCGACGCGCCGAGCAGGTCGCTGAGCATCCCGAGGAGATTGCGGTCGCGGCAGCAGTAGTGGGTGACCGTTTCGATTCCCACCTGCTGCTCGATCAAAAGGCTGGTGAGGAGCGCTCCCATCCGGCTCTGCGCCCGCGGGCCATCCGGGACGTTCACGGCATCGACTCCAGCGGTCCGGAGCGAGGCGGTATCACGTAGCATCTTGGACGCATCCACCCCCCGCGGCGGCACGATCTCCACGGAGGTCACGAACTCACCGCGCGCGATCTTGCCGGCGAACTTCGACTTTTCCGCCAGTGGAACGGGCTTCACTCCCGGATCTTCGGGCGGAAGATCCGGACGCGACCGGCTGCGTTCGCGCGCCGGAACGCGCGCGTTCCGTGGCGAGAGCGGCCGCACTCCCTCGACCATTGCGGCGATGTGCTCGGGCGTGGTTCCGCAGCACCCGCCGACGACTCTCGCGCCCGCCTGAACCAGGTGGTGCGCGTAGGTCGCCATGTATTCGGCGCTCGCCATGTACATGCTCCGCCCGCTCACATCGCGGGGCATTCCGGCGTTCGGCTGCGCGCTCAGCTTTCGCCGCGTCACCAGCGCCATTTTTTCGATCGCATCGAGAATGATCTGCGGTCCCACCGAGCAGTTGAGCCCGATGATGTCGGCGCCGAACGCATCGAGCGAGCGCGCGAGATCATCGGGGGTCACGCCATACGGTGTGTGGCAGTCCGATCCGATCGTCATCTGCGCGATTATCGGGATCTTCGGATCGACGTCGCGCGCGGCACGAATCGCCTGCTCGATCTCGTGGAGGTCGGCAAACGTCTCGAGAATGAAGACATCCGCGCCGCCTTCCCTCAATGCCTCGAGCTGCTCTCGGAATACGCTTCGCGCTTCGTCGAGACTCGTTGGGCCGAGCGGCTCGAGACGGACGCCGAGTGGACCGACGGCGCCGGCGACGAGGAGGTCATCCTCAGCGGTCTCACGCGCGATTCTCGCCGCGGCAACGTTGATCGCGTTTACCTGCCCCTCGAGACCGTACTGCGCGAGCTTGATCCGGTTCGCGCCGAAGGTGTTGGTCTCCAGAATCTCCGCGCCAGCTTTCCGGTATTGCTCGTGTACGTCCCGGATCAGATCGGGCGCGCGAAGATTCAGCTCGTCGTAGCACTGGTTGATGAACACGCCCTTGTTGTAGAGCATGGTGCCCATCGCGCCATCGCAGACGATGACCTGGAGGGGATCGAGGAGCCGCGCGATCAGCGGATTGTCAGGCAACGGCGGCCTCCGGCTCGGCACCCGCGCCCGTGTTCGCTCCGCGCACAGCGTAGTATCTGGCCTCGGGGTGGTGGATGATGACCGCCGCCGTCGATTGCTCAGGGAGAAGCTGAAATGCCTCGGTGAGCTCCATGCCCAGAGATTCGGCCGCCGGGAGCAGCTTGAACACAATCGCGTGATCGTCGAGATCCGGACACGCGCCGTATCCCCACGAGTAACGCTTGCCACCGGGTACGCCGAGCTCGCGCTTGATTCTCCGATGCGCCCACTCGGCGACAGCTTCCGCTGATTCCACCGCGAGCCCATGCGAGTAGAACGCTTCGGAGTACTCGTTCCTCCCCTGAAGCTCCTCGAACCGCTTCGTCGCTTCGCTGCCGACCGTCACCACCTGGAGCGGCAGGACATCGACATCGCCGGAGTCGACGCTTCTCAGGTAGTCGGCGAGGCACAGCCGCTCGCGGCCCACCATCCGCGGAAAGTGGAAGCGCGCGATCTCCCTCACCGAGCCGCCGTCGCTCGAGTACGCCGCCGGGTCGTAGATGATGACGTCATTGCCCTGTGACTGCGCCGGAAAATATCCGTACACGATCTCGGGCTTGAGCCAGCCTTCATTCTTTGCCTCGCGAGTAAGTCGTTCCAGCGCCGGCTCGAACTCGTCCCTGACCGCGGTCTTGTACTGCTCGCCCGACCCGCGCCCGCCCCACTGCAGCCGGTAAAGCTCGTCGAGGTCGAGCAGGTCGAACACCTCGTCGAGCGGTATGTCGCGTACTACCCGGGTCCCCCAGAATGGCGGAGAGGGCAGGGGGTTGTTTGCGGCGACATCGCTGCGCGCGCCGGCTGAATCTCCAACGCTGACGTCCTTGCCGACGTTCGTGCGCAAAAACACGTCGTTGCGAGCGTCGTCCTGGTTTTTCACCACGAACGGCTTGCGCTTCTCCGGATCCTGGAGAACGTCCATCGTCTCCAGCCCTTCGAACGCGTCCTTGCAGTAGAACACTCCCGAGTCGTATGCGCGCTCTCCCTCGACGAACAGAGCGCGGCGGCCGAAGCGCCGGTTGATCGCGGCGCCCCCGATCAGCACCGGAATCTGGATCCCGCGCTTGTCGAGCTCCTGGACGCACAGCGGCATCTGTTTCGATGTCGAGACCAGCAGCGCGCTCAAGCCGATCGCGTCGGCGCCGACCTCCACCGCCTTGTCGAGAATGGTGTTGACGGGAACCTGCTTGCCGAGGTCGAAGACGGTGTAGCCGTTATTGGAGAGAATCGTGTTCACCAGCGACTTCCCGATGTCGTGCACGTCGCCGTACACCGTTGCCAGGACGACCTTGCCCTTGGTGTAGCCCTCGGCTTTCTCGAGGAACTGCTCCAGGTGCTTCACCGCCTTCTTCATCACTTCCGCCGACTGTAGCACGAACGGAAGTATCAGCTCGCCCGCACCGAATTTGTCGCCGACTTCCTTCATTGCGGGAAGCAATACTTCGTTGAGAACACGCACCGGGATCTCGCGGACGCCGGCGGCATCGAGCTGCTCCTCGATTCCCTCTTTTTTCCGGTGCAGGATCATCCAGTGGATCTTCTGCTCCGCCGTCATGCCGGCGGTCGGATCTTCCTTTTCCGCCTGCGCGGTCGCGCCAGAGCCGCCGACGTTCGCGAAGTACTCGATGAAGCGTTGCAGGGAATCCGGAGATTTGTTGAAGACCAGATTGTCCGCAAGCTCCCGCTCGTGCGACGAGATTTCGGCGTACGGACGGATGTGCGCCGGGTTGACGATCGCGGCGTCGAGCCCGGCCTGCACGCAATGGTGCAGGAAAACCGAGTTGAGAACTCCGCGCGCTTCCGGCGTGAGCCCGAAGCTCACGTTCGACACGCCGAGTATGGTCGACACTCCGGGAAGCTCGCGCTTGATGAGCCGGATTCCTTCGACCGTCTCCTTGCCGGAGTTGATCCACTCCTCGTCGCCGGTCGCCAGCGTGAACGTCAGCGCGTCGTAGATCAGGTCCTCGGGCGAGAGACCATACTCGCCGACGACGATGTCATAGATCTTCTTCGCGACCTCGAGCTTCCGCTCGCGCGTCTTCGCCATCCCGATCTCATCGATCGTGAGCGCGATCACCGCGGCGCCGTGCTTCTTCACCAGCGGCACCACCGAGTCGATGCGCTTCCGCCCGTTCTCCATGTTGATGGAGTTGACGATCCCCCGGCCGGGAACGTGCTCGAGCGCCGCCTCGATGACATCTGCCTCGGTCGAGTCGATGACCAGAGGGGTTTCGACGCTCATGGAGAGCAGCTTCACCACCTTCGACATCTGCTCAGCTTCGTCGCCTCTCTCCGTCAGCGCCACGCAGACGTCGAGCACGTGGGCGCCGGAATCGACCTGCTCGCGGGCGACCTCGAGAATGCCCTCGTAGTCGTCGGCCAGCAGCAGGCGCTTCACCTTTCGCGAGCCCTGCGAGTTCACGCGCTCGCCGACGAGCAGCGGTGGCGGATCCTGGTGCAGCGTAATCGCGCGCATTGCCGAGCTGACGCGCGGAACGTGCTGTCCGTGCGTGCGTGGCCTCGACGCGCTTTCGGTCTGTCTTACTGCCGCGACGATCGCCGTGAGGTGCTCGGGAGTAGTTCCGCAGCATCCACCCACGATTCGCACGCCAAAATCCTTTACGAACTCCGACAGCGCCTTCGCCATCGGCTGCGGCTCGAGCGGATACACCGCTTCGCCGACCCCGGTGTTGAGCGGGAGGCCCGCGTTCGGAATGACCGACAGCGGCACCGTCGCGTGCTCGGCGAGGTACCGAATGGGCTCCCTCATGTGCTCGGGACCGGTCGAGCAATTGAGGCCGATGACGTCGACCTTGAGCGCTTCGAGGGTCGTCATTGCGCTCGCGATGTCGGTGCCGAGCAGCATGCGCCCACTCACATCGAGCGTTACCTGCGCCTGAATCGGAATGCGGCGTCCAAGCTCGGCGAACAGCCGCTCGATTCCGGCCACCGCGGCCTTCACCTCGAGGATGTCCTGCGAGGTCTCGATGAGAAGGACATCGACGCCGCCTTCGACGAGATACTTCGACTGCTCGTAGTAGTTGTCGCTCAGCTCCTGGTAGCTGATCTTCGACAGAACCGGATCGGAGCTGGACGGGAGCATTCCCGTCGGGCCGAGGGACGCGGCGACGAAGCGGGGATGATCGGGCGTCGAGTACTTGTCAGCCGCCGCGCGCGCGAGACGGGCGGCGGCGAGATTGACGTCTCTCGTTTTTTCGCCGATGCCCCATTCGGCCAGCCGGCGCGGGGTCGACTGAAACGTACAGGTCTCGACGACGTCGCAGCCGACGGCCAGAAACGACTCGTGAATCGCCTGGATGACATCCGGGCGCGTCAGCACCAGATGGTCGTTGCAGCCCTCGAGCGACCTACCGCCGAAATCCTCAGCGCTCAGGTCATAGCGCTGGATGTTCGTTCCCATCGCGCCATCATACACCAGCACTCGGCGCTCAATGGCTTGTAGGTACGGCGATTTGGTGATGCGTTCGCTCATCTTCGTCCCGCCGCCTCCCGGGGTGCGGGAGGCGAAATAAAAAAGCCCACGCGTAAGCGCCGGGCCAGCGCTTTAGCGAAATATTTAACGTGGCCGCAAGTTGCTTTAAATCGCCACGGACTTCAGTTGTGCCCTACCACTATAGTAGTGCGGTGTAGGGCTATCTGCAAGCGGGAGCTGAGAGCTCGGCGTGAGGTCGAGGGGATCCCCTCAGGATTTGCAATCGAACTCTCTATTCTGCGCGTTCCTCGAGCTCTCTCACGGCCGGCAAACTCCTCCCGGTAATTCGCGATCTCGAATCGAATGACTGCACCAGCGCAACCAACCGGTGCCGCTCGAGCGGCAACACGAGGTAGGCGAGTGTCGCGCGCTGGAGCTTGGTCGGCAGCTCAGGCCGGTCCGCGTATGTCGTCCCGTACACGATCAGCGCGCCACCGGCGGCAAGCGGGAGCGTAGCGCCCTGTCCCGCGTTGAGAAGCGCCTCCGCAGAAACGACTCCGATCGCCGGCAGGTCGATGCCCTGTGTACCGGCGACTTCTCCGACCGTCGTGGCGAAGGAAACGTCATGTCCAAAACCCAGCAGCGTCTGCGCGAGGCCCTCGAGTAGTGCGACATCGGCGCCGACAAGAACTACTTTGGCCATTACACCAGCCTCATCATGAATGACTGAATAAACCCTAACAGGAAGTATGCAATAATCGGCGTGATGTCGAAGGCGCCGAGGGTGGGGACGACGCGCCGAAGAGGAGCGAGAATGGGCTCGCTGAGGCGGAAGCTCCAGCTGATCCATTTGGAGTACGGCGAGATCGGAAGCCAGGAGCTCACGACGCGCACCAGCAGCGCAATCTTGAGAATGCTGAAGGTCCAGCTCACGAGCAGACGGAAGATTCCCGCCGAGCCCTGGTTGGAGTAGTACGTCGCGCGCACGATCTCGACGCGGATGAAATCGAGAATGCTGATGACGATGATTCCGCCGACCACCACCGCCACCAGCGCCCAGAGCGGGGCGCTGGCGGGAGTTCCCCCCGCGCGCACCACTTTCCGCTCGACTGGCGCGATGAACGGATCGACGCTGGTACGGAAGAAACGGGCGACAGCGTTGAACGGGCTGATTCTGCGCGTTCGCACCGCCCAATCCACCGCGCAGATCACGGCGAGCACTGCCGCCGCCGCAAGCAGCGCGGTCTTGAGCACCTGCATTCCGGCGTCGGCACCCGTCACAAATGCGTCCATTACCGGATGATCGGCTTCATCTGCAGTGCCTTCACGAGGAATGCGAGCCTGTCAGTGGCCTGGTCGATCTGCTTCGTAGTCGGTTTTCCCGCGCCGTGTCCCGCCTTGGTCTCGATTCGAACGAGAATCGGGTTGGCGCATCCCTGCGCGGCCTGCAGCGCGGCGGTGTACTTGAAGGTATGGCCGGGGACCACACGATCGTCGTGGTCGGCGGTGAATGCCAGCGTCGGCGGATAGCAGGCGCCCTGCTTGATGTTGTGCAGCGGCGAATACGCGCGCAAAAACTGAAACTCTTCCGCCTTGTCCGAGGTTCCGTAGTCCGACACCCATGCCCAGCCGATCGTGAATTTCTGGAAGCGCAGCATGTCCATCACGCCGACTTCCGGCAAGGCGGCCCCGAACAGATCAGGGCGCTGATTCACGACCGCTCCTACCAGCAGCCCGCCATTGGAGCCGCCGCGGATCGCCAGCTTCGGAGTCGATGTGTACTTCTGCGCGATCAGATACTCGGCCGCGGCGATGAAATCGTCGAACACGTTCTGCTTGCGGCCGAGGGTCCCGGCTTCGTGCCAGTCTTTGCCGTACTCGCCGCCGCCCCGGATGTTGGCGACAGCGTACACGCCTCCCATCTCCAGCCAGGCGATGCTCTGAACCGAGAATGCCGGTGTCTCCGGGATGTTGAAGCCGCCGTAACCGTACAACAGGGTAGGATTACGACCGTCGAGAACGAGTCCGCGCTTCGACGTGATGAACATCGGTACTCGCGTCCCGTCCTTGCTCGTGAAAAAGACCTGGCGGGTTTCGTACGGTGTCGGATCGAAGGCGACTTTCGGCGCGCGGAAAACCTCATTGCGTCGCGAGCCCAGATCGAACCTGAAGGCAGTCGTCGGATAGAGATAGGACGTGAAGGTGTAGAACAGCTCTTCGTCGCCCTGCTTCGCGTTTATCTGGCCCACCGTGCCGATGCCGGGCAGTGGAAGTTCGCCGCGCAACCTGAATCCGCCACCGACTGTCTGGCCGCGCTCGCGGAAAACGATCGGGGCAGTGCTGGTATCGTCGTAGATGCTGCCGCGAGTGCGGTCGGGAGTGCGCTGGCGATCCGGCGAGCGGTTGTCTCCCCGCGCCGGACTGAAGAACCGAATGCTCGATTGCGCGTCTTCCAGATAGTTGCCGACGATCTCGTCGCCCGCGAGCGTCGCCCCGACCAGAGCGTCCTTGCTCTCCGATACGATCGTCGTCCAGCGCTCGGGCCGCGGATTCTCGACGCTGATCGCGACGATGCGGCCTTTTGGCGCGTTGAGATCCGTTTTCACGAAGAACATCGGGCCCTTGTTCCCGACGAATTCGTATTGCGCGTCCAGCCGGTCGAGCAGCCGGACGACCGGATTACGGATCTTCGGCCTGCCCGGGTTGGCGAAGTCGACGAAATAGAGTCGGGTCTGGTCTACCGAGCCCTGCGCAATTTGAATCGCCAGGTATTGACCGTCGTCGCTCACCACTCCGTAAACGAGCCATTCCGGCTGGTCCGGGCGATCGAAGATCAACTCGTCGCGGGACTGTGGCTGCCCGAGCCGGTGATAATAGAGCTTGTGGTTGTTGTTGACTTTCGTGAGCGCGTTGCCGGTCACCGGCTCGTCGTACCGCGAGTAGAAGAATCCCTTGTTGTCGCGAGTCCACGACAGCCCCGAGAACTTCACCCATTTGACGACGTCGCCGAGATCGCGTCCGGTGTTGACGTCGCGCACTCTGATCTCCTGCCAGTCGGAGCCGCTCGTCGAGAGGCTGTATGCCAGATATCGCCCGTCTCTCGATGCCGATGTGTTTGAGAGGGCGATGGTGCCGTCGGCCGAGAGCACGTTCGGATCGAGCAGTATCCGGGGTGGGGCGTTCCTGCTGTCCTGGACGTAGAGGATGCTCTGGTTCTGGAGCCCGCTGTTCTGAAAGAAGAAATAGCGGTTGCCCTCCTTGAACGGTGCGGAGGTGCGAGCGTAATTCCAGAGCTGAGTCAGGCGGTTCCGGATCGCCGCGCGCTCGGGCACTGTCGACAGGTAGCTTTCGGACAGCCTGTTCTGCTGTTCGACCCAGGCCTTGGTCTCGGCCGCGTCCGGGTTCTCGAGCCAGCGGTACGGGTCCGCGACGGTGACACCGTGATAGACGTCGGTTTGAGTCCCGCGGGTGGCCGGGGGGTAGGAGAGCGGGGCACTCTGCGTCTGAGCGCTCGAGGTCGCTGCAAGGAACGACAGCAGCACGCACGATCTGAAGGTCTGACGATACATGTATTGGAGTCTGTGTGTGAAGTGGCTCTGCGGGAATCTACGGTGGCGTACAACGATGATACCAGCGAGGGGAACTTTGTCAGACGGTGAAGGGCAATGAGCGAGCTCTCGAAGGCCAGCAGTCCAAATCGTCAGTACTGGCTCCTAAAGGCGGACCCGGAATCCTTCTCCATCGAGGATCTCTGGAGCTCGCCCGGGCGAACGACGCACTGGGACGGCGTGCGAAATTTCCAGGCCCGGAACTTCATGCGCGATGAAATGAAGAAGGGCGACCTCGCCTTTTTCTACCATTCGGGCGGCGAAACCCCGGGAATCGTCGGAATCGTCGAGATCGTGAGAGAAGGATACCCCGACCACACGGCTTCGGACCCGAGGGATCCCCACTTCGACCCGAAGAGCAAGAGCGGCGAGTCGTCATGGTCGATGGTGGACATCCGCGGCATCGAGCGCTTCCCCCGGATTATTACCCTGAGCGAGATGCGGACGAAACCCGATTTGGCGGGACTCCCCCTGCTGAAAAAGGGCAACCGGCTTTCGGTGCAGAAGGTTGGCGCCGCTGAATGGAATGCGGTCGTAGCGCTGAGCAAGCTTCCAGCGCCGCCGCAATGACCCCCGCCGCCGCTTCGTGACAGAACCCCCGGACGGCCCGCAGTCTCAGGCTGGTTTCGGCACTGTCTGGGACCATTTTCGGGACGCGACTCTCAAGCGAGTCGATGTCATCGAAGATGCCGTGATTGCGCTTCTCGAGGGCCGGCTTTCTCCGGATCAGCGGCGCCTGGCCATCCGCGAAGCCAGGAAGCTGGCCGGGTCGGCTGGCACGTTCGGATTCCCCCGGAGCTCGCAGATCGCCCAGGAAATCGAGAAACGACTCTCGGCGGATTCCGCCGGTCCGCAGGATGCGGTCTTCGTCTCTGAACAACTGCTCGCTCTCCGCGCCGATCTGGAGGGGACCCCTCAGGCGCTGTCGTCCGGCACCGAAGCGTTCGTAGCGGAGGAATCACCGCTATTGCTGTTGGTGGAGGTCGACCAAACAATAGCGGACAGGATCGTAGCGGACGGCGAAGCTCGCGGACTGAGAATCTTCTCCACTCGAAGCGTGGACTCCGCCCGGGGCATGCTTATGATGGAGCAGGTATCCGCTGTTCTCGTCGGCTTGGGCGCGACTTCCAATGCCGAGGACGTGCTCGGCTTAATCGCGGAGCTCAGCGCGCGCGACCCTCCAATACCCTCGATTGTCATCACGGATCGACATGGCTTCGACGACCGGCTCGAAGTGGCGCGTCGGGGCGCGCGCAAGTTCGTCGATAACACGACTCCCGCACGCGCTATCGTCGACGCCACGATGGTCATCCTTCGCGCGACGCGGGGCGCCTCGGCGACGATCCTCGCCGTTGACGACAACACCCAGATCCTCGCCATACTGACGAAGGTGCTCAACCAGCGCGGAATGAAGGTGGTCGGCCTCGAAGATTCCCGGCGCTTCTGGGATGTGCTGGAGGAGGCCAACCCCGACCTCGTGATCCTCGATCTGGAAATGCCGCACATCGATGGGCTCGACCTCTGCCGAGTGCTTAGAAACGACCGGCACTGGTCGCAGCTCCCGGTCCTTTTCCTCACCGGTCATGGCGATCCAGCAAACTTCCAGAAGGCGTTTGCCGCGGGCGGGGACGACATCGTCATCAAGCCCTTCCAGGGCTTCGAGCTCGTTACACGAATCGAAAATCGCCTGCAGCGCGCCAGGATCGAGCGTGAGATCGCCGATACCGACGAGCTGACCGGTCTGGCGAACCGGCAGCGAGCGACGGAGACGATCGCGCGATTCCTTCGACTCGCACGCCGCAAATCCGATCCTTATTGTCTCGCGGTGGTGGAAATCGACCGCTTCTCGAGGCTGAGTGACAAGTACGGCCGCTCGGCGGTGGACGTCGTCGTCAGCGCCTTCGCTTTGCTTCTGGCGAAGTCGTTTCGGGCGGAGGACGTGATCGGACGCTGGAGCGGAGGTGAATTCACGATCGGACTCTACGGCAGCAAGAAGGATCAGGCGGCGATCAAGATCGGGCGCCTGCTCGGGGTGCTTCAGCAGGAGAAGTTTGCCGGCGATGCCGGCGGCAGCTTTCATACGACCGCCAGCGCTGGAGTCGCCGAATACCTCGTCGATGGCGCCAGCGTGGAAGAGCTGCGGAAGGCGGCGCTCGGCGCGCTCACTCAGGCGAAATCGGCGGGTGTGAGCCAGGTCGTGCAGGCTGGCGAATCCCTGCAGGAATCGCTCACGCTGCAGGTGGATGTTGTACTCGTCGATGACGACGAAGCCCTCGTCGGCCTGCTGCGGCATACGATGGAAGGCCGCGGTCTCAAGCTGGCGGTGTTCCCCGATGGTGAAGCCGCGGTCGCCAACCTTTCCGGTAACATCCCCAGCGTTCGCGCGAGCATCATTCTGCTCGGCGTCGATCTTCCGGCTCTCAACGGCCTGGAGGTTCTGCGGAGGCTGAACTCCAGTGGTGTGACTAAAGGAAGCGCCGTCCTCATGCTGACCGCTCGGACGGGAGAAAGCGACGTATTGGCGGCGCTCGAGCTCGGAGCCGTCGATCACATCGCCAAGCCTTTCAGTGTCCCCGTCCTGATGCACAAAATCCGGTCCGTTCTCAGGCAGCAGTCCGAGTGATACCGGACTCGGTCGTCAATGCAATCATGCTTGGCGAAGCGACACTGTTGGTAGTGTCGTTGCTTCTGTTCTTCAGCCACGGCGTGTGGCTGCACTTCCACCAGCGTAGCGAAGAAAAAATGGTCGCGGACGCGCGGGAGAGACTGGCGCGACTCCTTTCGCGGTCGACAGTGGATCCGGAGGATGTCGATGCTCTGAAGCAGGTGCCGCGGCGCGTTCAGGTCGCGGTTTTTCTCGGGATATCGCCAAGCGTGAGCGGGACGGGAAAGGACAGGCTGCGTTTTCTGGCCGGCGAGATAGGCCTGCTGAATCGCGCCAAAGGATTTTGTCAGAGTCGTCGGTGGGGCAGACGTCTGCGCGGCGCGCGCATTCTCGCTCGACTCGACGTGGCCGATCCTGTGGTCGAGCGCCTTTTACGCGATCCGCATCCCGCCGTGCGCGCGCAGGCAGCGGAGTGGGGTGCGGCGCAGCCCACCCTCCCCGTCGTGCTCGAGCTGCTCAACATGCTCGCCGATCCGGCGACCCTGGCTCGGTTCGCGGTACAGAATGCGCTCTTCAGGGTCGGGTCGATCGTGATCGAGCCACTTGCTCGTTTCCTCGGTGAGCACGACGGAGATCCGGCCGAGGCCGGGCTCAAAGTGGCCGAAGCGCTGGCGGGGCCGAAATTCCTTCCGGCCGGGATACGCTTCTCGACCAGCAGCGATCCTGGCTTGCGCGCGAGCGCTGCCAACCTGCTCGCGGCGATCGGTGACGCGTCGGGAGGTTCAAGGCTCGTTCAGCTGCTCTCCGATCCCAGCTCGGATGTGCGAGCTGCAGCGGCCCGGGGTCTGGGCCGGATGCGCCACTGGCAGGCCGCCTCCAATCTGGCTGCCGGATTGTGCGATTCTGCCTGGCGTGTACGGCGCGAATCGGGCCTGGCATTGCGCGCGGTGGGGGCTCCCGGCATCCTGCTGCTCCGGAAAGCCGTCAAAGGCAACGACGCATTTGCGGCGGATATGGCGCAACTCGTTCTGGACCTTCCGGCAACGGCGGGATGAACGCCGCGGAGATCACCGACGCCATCGCCACGCTGACGCGGGAAGCTCTCGTCAAGGGCGAGCTGCTGACGCTGATCTACTTTTTCGCGGTCAATGGGTGGTACCTGGTGCTGCTGGTCAGTGCCGCGCTCGAGATGCGGCGCCACGTGCTCCTCATCACCGACGAGAGCCGGCATCTTCTGCTCGGCTCCACGCTGTCCCCGGGAATCTCGATTCTCGCTCCCGCCTACAACGAGGAAGCAACGATCGAGGAGAGCCTGCGCGCTCTTCTCGCGCTCCAGTATCCCGGTCTCGAGGTGATCGTGATCAGCGACGGCTCGAAGGATCGGACCGTTCAGGTGCTGGTCGACAAATTCGACCTCGTGCCCGTAAAGACAATCTACCAGAGGCGGATCAAGACCAAGCCAGTGCGCGATCTCTATCGCTCCCGGACCTACCCGAGTCTCGTCGTAGTCGACAAGGAGAATGGCGGCAAAGCGGACGCGCTCAACGTCGGACTCAGCTTCGCGCGCAACGAGCTCATTTGCGCGATGGACGCCGACACGCTCATCGAGGGCGACGGATTACAGCGGATGGTACGGCCGTTCCTGCATTTTCCCGACGTGGTTGCGACGGGCGGAACGATCCGCGTCGTTAACGGTTCCGAGGTCAGATTCGGACGGGTCATCAAGACCCGGGTTCCATCAAGGGCGCTGGCCGGAATCCAGGTCGTCGAATACCTGCGGGCCTTTCTGTTCGGGCGTCTTGGCTGGAACCGCCTGGGTGGGAACCTCATCATCTCCGGCGCGTTCGGTCTGTTTCGGAAAGAGTCGGTGCTCGCCGCCGGTGGCTACTTACACGACACCGTCGGTGAAGACATGGAGCTGGTGATACGCCTGAAGCGACTCTCCTACGAGCGCGGCGGGCCGGGAAGAATTGCCTTCGTGCCCGATCCGGTCGCCTGGACCGAAGTGCCCGAGTCGCTCAAAACCCTCGGTCGGCAGCGCGATCGCTGGCACCGCGGTCTGGCCGATGTGCTCTGGCGCCACCGCGGAATGTTCATGAATCCGCGATACGGTGTGACCGGCCTTTTCGTGTTCCCGTATTTCGTGTTCGTGGAGCTGTTTGCCCCGGTGATCGAAGCGGCCGGCCTCATCGCCATCGGGTTGAGTTTCGTCTTCGGCGGGCTCGATTGGACTTTCGTGGTCCTGTTTTACCTCACGGCCTACGGATTGGGCACGGCGCTAACAGCGTACACCCTTGTCCTCGAGGATCTCAGCTTTCACCGATACGAGACGTTCCGCGATCGCTGGCTGTTGTTCTGCTGGGCGCTGCTCGAGAATCTTGGGTACCGACAGCTCACGGTTTACTGGAGGCTCCGCGGTCTCTGGAAGTTCCTGCGCGGGCGGAAGGATTGGGGTGCGATGGAGAGAAAAGGGTTCGACCTGCCGCTTTCCGGGACTACCGGGAATCAGCCCAGCTCAGCGACCGGGCGCACGAAGGCTTCGTGAGAAGAACGGGAACACCACGCGCTCGAGTCGTTCCCGGACGCGATTACCGTGCGTTCCCTCATAAATCTCGAAATCGTGCTCGATGCCTAAGCGCGTGAGCTCCCGGTCCACTGCCCTCGCGTTGACGGGAATGTCCGTGAGTCCATCCGATTCTCCGGCATCGAACCCGATCTCGAGCTTCGCGAGGTTGTCCCGATATCGTTCCAGGTGGGTGAGCGGCGGCTTCCAGCGGGCGATGGTCGCCGAGTCGGGAACGAGACTGTCGTTCCGCGCCGCGAACGGGTAGGAAAGGAACAGGGGGGGCCGGTCGGGCGCCGGCGAATACACAGCCGCCAGCGCCATGAGAATGTTCGCGTGGAATCCCGCCGCTTTAATGTGAGACGTATCCCCCGCCAACAGAGCCTTCTTCCATTGTTCTGCCCGGCCGGGGAAGGTAAGGTTGGTGTGATCCGGTCCGAGGCAGCAGGGACTCAGCGCATACAGAGCCGAAAATACTCCTGGGTTTCGCATCCCCACGCTGAGCGCGCCGTATCCACCCATTGAGTGCCCGGTCAGTCCGCGACTCGACGGCCTGGCGATAGTGCGATAGCGGCGGTCGATGTGCCGAACGAGATCCTTTGCCACAAAATCCTCCCACTTTCCCGCCGCGGCAGAGTTGGCGTAGAAGCTGCCATCAAAGCGGTTGCGCGCGTTCGGGGTCACGACGATCATCGGCTGAACTTTCCCAGTGGCGATCAGGCTGTCCATCGACACTCGAACGTTGAGATCCTGATAGGCGCCGGCAATGAATGCCCTGTGGTCGGCGGCAAAGCCGTGAAGCAGATAGATCACCGGAAAGCGCCGCCCCCGCTGGGTCGAATACTGGGGAGGGAGGTAGACCGAAACTGGCCGCCTGTCCGCATCCCCGAGGAGATTTCCGCGGAGAGAAGGGGCGGGCACCTCGATCGTGTGGATGACGCCACCCCGCCATTCCTGACCGGGTACGGGTAGGGCGGCAGTCACCGACAGGGCGGCGAGCAGCAGGCAGCGGGCTACGGAAGACGTCATCGGCGAGGGAGAATGAGAGAGATGGGCGGCGGCGAGAGGCCGGCGACTTATCGCCGTCCTCGGCGTTAGGCTAAATTTGATGTAATCAACTGGAGAACAGGATGGCGAAGCCGGGTTCGACCGCAACACCAAAACGCAAGAACGTCGCAGCCCCTGCGGCCTCCCAGCGCGGAGCGTCCGCCGCGGCTGTCGGAGCCCCGCCCGCATCCAGTGATGGCAGTCTGGAAATAAGGGACACCCGCACCTCGAAGACCTACAGCGTTCCCATCACCGATGGGGCGATCCGCGCCACCGATCTCAAGAAGCTGAAGTCCAGCGACGCGGAGGATGTGGGACTGGTCAGCTACGATCCGGCCTTTCTCAACACCGCCTCCTGCCGGAGCGCGATCACGTATATCGATGGCGACAAGGGCATCCTTCGCTACCGTGGATATCCAATCGAGCAGCTCGCCGAGAGCGCGAGCTTCCTCGAGGTGGCGTGGCTGCTGCGGCATGGTGAGTTGCCCGACCAGAAGGAATACGACCAGTTCGTGCACGACATCACGTTTCACACGTACGTGCACGAGAACATGCGGAAGTTTCTCGAGGGCTTCCGGTACGACGCGCACCCGATGGCGATACTGAACAGCTCGATCGCCGCGCTGGCGTCGTTCTATCCGTCCGCCCGCAGCATCTTCGACGAGACCGAGCGAAACATCTCGATCATCCGCCTCCTCGCGAAAACCCCGACGATTGCGGCGTTCTCGTACCGGCATGTGAAGGGCCTGCCGTTCGTCTACCCCGACAACCGGCTGTCCTACGTCGAGAATTTCCTCTCGATGGTCGCGCGAATGACCGAGTCGAAGTACGAGGCGAACCCGATCTTCGCCCGCGCCTTAGAGATCCTCTTCATCCTGCACGCGGACCACGAGCAGAACTGCTCCACCAACGCGGTGCGCGCCGTCGGCTCGTCGCACGTCGATCCCTTCTCGGCCGTCTCGGCCGGTGTTGCGGCACTCTTCGGTCCGCTCCACGGCGGCGCGAACGAGCAGGTGCTGCGCATGATCAAGGAGATCGGCAACGTCAGGAACGTTCCCGCCTTCATCGAGAACGTGAAGAGCGGGGAAGGCGGGAAGCTGATGGGCTTCGGACACCGCGTTTACAAGAGCTACGATCCGCGGGCCAAGATCGTGAAGAAACTTGCCGACGAAGTGTTCGAGTCGGTCGGCGTGGACAAGGATCTGGAGATCGCTCTCGAGCTCGAGCGCATCGCGCTTTCCGACGATTATTTCATTTCGCGGAAGCTGTACCCCAACGTCGACTTCTACACGGGCCTCATCTATCGCTCGATGGCGTTCCCGACGGACTTCTTCACCGTCCTGTTCGCCATTGGGCGGATGCCGGGCTGGCTCGCGCAGTGGGAGGAGATGCTCCTCGACAAGGAGCAGAAGATCGCCCGTCCGCGGCAGATCTACACGGGTTCCGCCGAGCGGCCGTACAAGTCACGCCTGAAGAGCGCGCGCTCGAAGTAGCGCGTAACCCTACTTCCCCGGCCCGGCCGGATCCGCCGCAGCGGCATCGCTCAGAATCTCGGGGCGACCGCATTCGTGGATCACCGTCGCGGGCCAGTCAATGTCATAGCCATCCGCGGCCTTCATCCGCTCGAGCGTGAGTCGCTTGCTCGCGCCCCAGACGATCATTGCCGTCTTCCTCGCACGAGCGATGGTGTGGATTCCGACGCTGACGCCGTGGCGGGGCACCGCATCGATCGACCCGAACGCGGGGAAGGTAGCAAGGTTGTCGCGACGTGTCTCCGCGGAGAGCTCTATGATTCGGGTTAGAGTTTCCCGCTCGCTTCCCGGAGGATTGAAGGCGACGTGACCGTCGCTCGCGCCAGAGGCGAGAATGAAAAAGCCGATTCCACCAGCCTTGGCGATCTGGACATCGTATTCACCCGGATCACGTGGATCAGGGAACCAGATGTGCTCATCTCTCAGTCGGCTGGACGCGGGCAGATCAGCGTTGAGCGGTGCGGCGATCTCGCTATGCGCGAAGTGATGGCAGGACCACGGCTGATCGGC
>JBGTEZ010000071.1:0-6413 GCA_041747535.1 Gemmatimonadaceae bacterium | reverse complement strand
CGCGCTTCTCGCCGCCGCGACGGTGGCGGCCGCGGGTCTCATCGGATTCGTCGGACTTGTGGTTCCGCACATCGCGCGCATGCTCGGACTGCGCGCCCACCGTCCACTCATCGTCGCCGCCGGCCTGATCGGAGCGACGCTGGTGGTCGCCGCGGACCTGGCCGCGCGCACTGTTGCCGCACCCGCGGAGCTTCCGCTCGGAGCTATCACCGCACTCCTCGGTGTGCCGTTTTTCCTCGTTCAGCTGAGGAGGGCGGCGTGATCGGCTTCTCCGATGTAGTGGTAAGCTATGCCGCTGCCGAGAAGAACGCGGTCGATGGAGTCTCGTTCGAGGTTCCGAGCGGCGAGCTCACCGCGCTCGCGGGTCCCAACGGTTCGGGGAAGAGCTCGCTGGTGCGGGCGCTGATCCGGCGCGCCGACATATCTGGCGGAGTCGTATCCATCGGCGCGCGCGACGTGAAGACCCTTTCACTCGCCGAACTCGCGCTCAGCGTTGCCGTGGTTCCGCAGCGGGAGGATCCCACCTTTCCGACACGAGTGCGCGAGTATGTCGCGCTTGGTCGCTATCCGCACCTCGGGTTATGGAAATCCCCTTCGGCGGCGGATGAGCGTGCGGTGGAAGAAGCTCTCGCCCAGGCGGACGTCGGCTCGCTCGCCGACCGCGACACGGACGCTTTATCCGGCGGCGAATGGCAGCGGGTTCGAATTGCGCGCGCGCTGGCGCAGAAAGCTCCCGCTCTCGTGCTCGACGAGCCGACGACCTTTCTGGATGTCGCTCACGAGATGGCAATCTTCGAGCTGCTGCATTCCCTGGCGCGCTCGGGGCTCGCCGTTCTGCTCGTCAGCCACCAGCTGAATCTCGTCGCCCGCTTCGCCGACACCATCGTGCTGCTCCACGAGGGCAGGGTTGCGACGAACGGGTCACCCGCCGACGTAATGAGGGCGGACAAGCTGGAGTCGATCTACGGGTGGCCGGTCGTGATCAGTCGTGATCCGGCGGTCGGCGCACCGGCACTGGTGCCGCTTCGACGGCCGAGGACGCTGTGACATCCGCATCCAAGGCTCAACTGCAATGACAACTCTCGCCGCCGGCTGCCCGCTGAATGCTGCCGGCCCGAGGCCTACTGCACCACGTGACCGAGGTCACCAATGAAACGCACAGTCGTTCTTATCATCGCCATCGTTACTCGGTGCTTCACCGGTGCTTCCATTGGCGCGCAGGAAAGTGATACTACGCGCCTTGAAACTGTGGTGGTGTCCGCGTCCAAGACGCCCAGGCCGGCGAGCGCGCTGTCGCAGCCAGTCACGGTCATATCCGGCCAGGATCTGCGCGAGCGTGGCGTTGTTCGGGTCTCCGACGCGCTGCGCGAGGTTCCGGGCGTCTCGATGGTTCAGAACGGTTCCTTTGGAGCGGTGACGTCAATGTTTCTTCGTGGCGGAGAGAGCCGCTACACGAAGGTTCTCATCGACGGCGTCCCCGTCAACGCTCCCGGAGGGTTCTTCGACTTCAGCCACCTCACTACCGACAATATCGAGCGAATAGAGATCGTGCGTGGTCCGTCGAGCGTGTTGCATGGAGCCGATGCCGTCACCGGAACCGTGCAGATATTCACGAGGAAGGGCACCGGTCCCGCGCGATTCTCGGTGGCGGCACGCGGCGGAACGCACTCCTCGTACGATGTCAGCGCCGATGCGGGTGGAGGAAATGAAAGAGGGGCATTCTCATTCGGAGCTGCCAGCCACTCAACCGACGGCATTCTCCCGTTCAACAATCAGTACGAGAACGGAACTCTCAGCTCGCTGATCAGATTGAGTCAGGGCGTAAAGGGCGACGCGACGGTAGCCGCGCGGTACACGGCGGCAGAGTTCCACTATCCAACCGATTTCGCTGGTCAGCCCGTGGACAGCAATGCGTATCGGGTACAGCATCGTCTCACCGTGTCGCTCGACGCGGGCCGCAACTTCGGTTCTGGAGCGCAGGCCCGCTTTCTTGCCGGCAGCAACGACGTATCGGATCTGACGGAGGACATCGCCGTTCCGTTCGGCGGCACGAGCCCGCAGCATTCGGCGTTCCGGTCGCGGGGCTATCGCCGCAGCGCTGAAGGCAGGGTCACATTCTTCATTCCGGCTGGCGCCACGCTCACGGCTGGCGCGGCGTATGAGATGGAGCACGAGACCAGCTCGAACGTCACGGGAGACGTCGGTGGACCGTCCACCCCCACCGACTCGTTCGACGCTTCGCGCCGGAACGGGGCGTACTACTCGGAGCTGCTGGGCAACGTCGCGAACAAGCTGTCGTACACGCTGAGCGCACGCGTTGACGACAACACCGACTACGACCGCTTTGCCACCTACAGAGTCGGCGCGAATCTGACGATAGTGCCCCGCGTCAGGCTCCGCGCTTCGCTCAGCACCGCATTCAACGCTCCCGCGTTCAATCAGCTGCGGCCAACCCTCTACACAACCGGCAGTCCGGACCTTGGCCCGGAGAAAATTCGGTCAGGGGAGATCGGATTCGTCGCGACCCTCAGCGAGTCCCTTCGGCTTGGCGGCGGATACTTCAACCAGCGCTTCGCCGAGCTGATTCAATACGTGAGCGGGGGACCACCGGCCTTCAAGGGCGGCTACGCCAATCTCACCGGCGCCACCTCGAACGGATACGAGGCCGAGTTGGAGATCAAGCCGCGTTCGGGCTGGCGCGGCGCTGCCAGCTACACGGTAGTCAATCCCAGGGTCGAATCGGTATCCGCCGAGTACACGGGTGCCGAAAGGGCGGGTGATGCACTGATCAGACGGCCAAGTCACTCCGGCAGCGTCGTCGCAGGGTACACGGCGAGTTCCGGTATCGGCCTTTCTGCGTCAGTCGCGTTCGTCGGTAAGCGGCCCGACATGGACTTTGTCCAGTTCCCCTCGCCGCGCGTCACGCTCGCCAGCTACTCGAAAACCGATTTGTCGATCGAGCTTCCGCTGGCACCGCCTGCGCGCGGAGGGCTCACACTCAACGCTCGCGTCGAAAACCTGTTCGACAAGCGCTATGAGGACGTCCTCCACTTCGCTGCTCCCGGCCGCGTCGTGTTCCTCGGGGCGAGAGCACTCGCGCGATTCTAGGGCTGACTGGGAGCTGCCGCGTCCTGAGTTTACCGTTCATGCGTTTTGCGTCACGAGTTGGCCGACCGCGTTGCAACGGCAAGCTCACAACGCAACGACGGTAAACTCAAGACGCGGCAGTTCGTAGTTAGATTCCTCCTATGCCGCTCCTCGTCACCGAAGCGATCGTTCTTCACGCCTTCGATTACCTCGAGAGCTCACGCATCATCCGCCTGCTGACACGGGAAGCCGGTGTGCAGTCCTGCCTCGCCCGGGGTGCGAAGAGGTCGCGCGGACGCTACGGCTCTGCGCTCGATCTTTTTGCTGAAGGATCGGCACAGCTCTACGTAAAACCCAATCGCGACCTCAACAACCTCGGAAGCTTCGAGATATCGCGAACGCGCGGAGAGCTCGCGGAGGACATCGGCAGGTTCACTGCCGCATCTACGATTGCGGAGCTGGCGCTCCGCTTCGCGGGCGAGGAAGCGAACGCGGCGCTGTTCGATACCGTAGTCGAAGTACTCGACCAGATCACCGTGTCGGGACCCGACCAAACACTGGAAGCGGGACTCGCCGGCGCGTGGCGCATCGTGTCGGTGCTCGGTTTCACGCCCGAGCTTTCGAGCTGTGCGCTCTGCCACGCGCCGGTACCGGGTGGCGAGGATGCGACGTTCTCGCACGCCGCAGGTGGCGTGATCTGCGTCTCCTGCAACAGGCTTACCCCCGGCGGCCGCAAAATTCCGGGCGGAGCGCGAACGATGATCGGCCGATGGCTCGAGAGCGGTGGTCCGGCAGGTATCACCGACGCGGAGGCAAGGTCGCACCAGCGATTGCTACGCGAATTTCTTGGGGCTCACCTGACCGACGATCGTCCTCTCCGCGCGTTCGCCGTCTGGGAGCACGAGCGCTGGAGCGCGGCGTGATCATCGGGACTGCCGGCCACATTGACCACGGGAAAACCGCGCTGGTCAAAGCGCTCACCGGAGTCGACACCGACCGGCTGCCCGAGGAGAAGCGGCGCGGAATCACGATCGACCTCGGCTTTGCGCCGTTGTCGCTCGAGGGAATAGGCACGGTTGGAGTGATCGACGTGCCGGGTCACGAGGACTTCGTTCGCAGCATGCTCGTCGGAGCGAGCGGGATCGACGTTGGGCTCCTGGTCATTGCGGCCGACGAAGGCGTGATGCCCCAGACGCGGGAGCACCTTCTGATCCTTTCGCTTCTCGAGATCCCGCAGCTCGTCGTCGCATTGACCAAGAGCGATTCATCCGAGGACGATTGGCTCGCGCTTGTGCGGGCGGATGCCGAGGAGCTGCTGGCGCCGACCCATTGGCCGCGAGCTTCGATCGTTACCTGCTCCGCGAGAACGGGAGCGGGCCTGGACGAGCTGCGCATCGCATTGGCTCGCGCTGCGAGCACACCCGGGGCGAGGCCAGCGGACGATGTGTTCCGGCTCCCGGTCGATCGTGCTTTTACCATTCGCGGTACTGGTACCGTGGCAACCGGAACGGTCTGGAGTGGCAGCATCGGAAGGGAAGCCGACGTTCGTCTGCTTCCCGGCGGGTTGCACGCAAGAGTGCGGAAGATCGAACAGCACTCTCAAACGCTGCCGCTCGTGACGGCGGGTGTGAGAGCCGCGCTCGCACTGGGAGGAGTGGAAGTCGGCGATGTCAGTCGCGGAACAGTGATCGTCACCGACCCCTATTGGCGGGCGACGGATCTCTTCGAGGCTCTGGTCTCGCTGGATTCCGGAGCTGATTCCATCCTGAAGCCCCGGACCCGCGTGCGACTTCATGCGGGGGCAACAGAAGTCGGAGCGCGCGTGACGTCGTTCGAAGCCGGGGGCATCAGTCCCGGCGATGTCGCCGTCGCCCGAGTCGCGACGGACACGCCCATTCCACTCAGAGGCGGCGACCGGTTCGTCCTCCGCCTCCCCGCGCCGGTCGGAACCATCGGTGGAGGCGTCGTGATCGACCCTTATGCGCGGCGCCGCTCCGTCACGCCGACAACGAAGGGTGATCTCGACGCCCTGTCCATGAGTGCCGCAAAACGCCTCGAATGGATTCTCGAGAGCGAGGGTGCCAGGGGAGTGCCGATCGCAGAAATCCCGGTTCGGTCCGGCCTTACCCCGGCCGAGTCTCGGGCCGCGGTTTTCGGCGCAGCCGGACACGTCGGCACCGACAACCTTTTCACCGCCGCTGTTGTCGAAAGTACAATGGCACACGTGCGGATGATCATCGCCGAGTACGAGATCCGGTCACCTCTGAGCCCGGGCGTTTCGACGCAGACGCTGAGGGCCGGGCTGCGCGGCAACGACGAGCTTGCCGACATCGCCATTCGTGGGCTCGATTCTAGAGGAGAAATCGAAACCGCCGGCCCTCTGATCCGTAGAAAAGGATGGGTGCCCAGCCCCAGTGCTCTCGACCTCAAGGCCAGTAGCGCTCTGGCGCATGATATTTGCGCTTCCGAGCGTGAGCCGCCAAGCGTGGACGAGCTGATCGGTAGGCACGGCAGCGCGGTTCCCGAGCTGCTCCGGTACCTGGAGCGCGAGGGCCGGATCGTCCAGGTTGACGCCGATCGCTACTACGACCGGAGCACGCTGGAAGAGATGATCGGGGTGCTCAGGGAACAGCTGGCGCCAGGCAAAGTATATGTGCCTGCACAACTTAGAGATGTGCTCGGCTTATCGAGAAAGTACCTGATACCATTTCTCGAGTTTTGCGACCGAAAGGGCATCACGCAAAGAAGTGGGGAAGGCAGGGTTTTGAGGGAAAGCTCAACAGTTGTTCTTGACACCCCCCAAACCCAGTCCTAACTTCGGGAACAAGGCAGAACAGTTCACCTCGGCAGGAGTAAGAGTCTAAAGTCCCTCTTTCGTCAGCATTTGGAGACATCATGAAACACCTGTGGCGAGCGCTGTTGATAGTGCTCGTGCTCAGCGCGTTCATGCCAGGTCGTTCGGCGGCTCAGGGTACTTCACCCCAAACCGGCCGAGGACAGGGCGCCGGATTCAGACTGGGGCAGAATTTTCCTAACCCAGTAGTTCAGGACACACGGATTCCATTCGCAGTAGGTGATGAGCAGGGCTGCGTTGATTCCGGGCGTCAGCACCGCGTTAGTCTGCGAGTTTACAACCTTCTGGCACAGCTGGTAGCCGTGCCGGTACTGCAGGGCGGTGTCGGGAACGCGGGGGGCGGCGAGCCGCTCGAAAATCTGTTGTTGACCTGTAGCACCGAAGATTACGTAGCCTACTGGAACGGGAAATCATCCCAGACCGGAGAAGATGTCGCTTCCGGGATCTACCTGTTTCGACTCGAGGTCGACGG
>JBGTEZ010000070.1:0-1956 GCA_041747535.1 Gemmatimonadaceae bacterium | reverse complement strand
AGCATCGCTGCGCGGGCGGCTCAAGAAGGAGCGTGACGAGAGCCGCAAGCTCGCGGTCGGCGATGATGTAATCCTCGAGCACGACGAGGCGGCAGCCCACTGGGCGATCGCCGAGATTCTTCCGCGCCGCTCCAAGCTTGCACGGCGCGAGCCCGGCGGAGGCCAGGGCGAGCGAATCGTAGCGGCCAATGTCGACCAGGTCGCGATCGTCTTTGCGGCGGCCAGGCCCGAGCCCCACCGTCGCATGCTCGACCGCTTTCTGGTGATCGCCGAGGGGAACTCGCTCGAATCGCGGATCATCATCAACAAGATCGAGCTGGTCGATCGCGGCGAGACCGAGAATATCTTTGCCGACTACTCGGCAGCGGGATATCCGGTTCACTACACCAGCGTAAAGCAGAACGTTGGTTTGACCGAGCTGCACGACGAGCTGGCGGGAAAGACCTCCGTTCTCACCGGCCCTTCCGGCGTCGGAAAATCGTCGTTGATGAACTCGATGTACCCGGGGCTCGATTTACGGGTCGGAGAAGTGAGCGAGTCGGTGAACAAGGGTCGGCATACCACTGTCGGAGCGCTGCTGCATCCTCTTCCCGATGCCGGTTATGTCGTCGATACCGCCGGTCTGCGCGAGGTGGGAATGTGGGGGCTCGCCTCCGAGAATCTCGATGCCTGCTTCAGGGAATTCCGGCCCGAGATGACGGCCTGCAAGTTCGGCGATTGCACTCATATAGTCGAGCCCGCGTGCGGCGTGCGCGCCGCGGTTGCCGAGGGCCGGATCAGCGCCGAGCGGTACGACAGCTACCTCAAGCTGCGCGAGGAGATCGAGGACTCGGAGCGGAAGTGGGCGCCCTACTCCGCCGCGGCGAAATCGCAAAAGCGATCGAAGAAACCGCGGAATTAGATAGCCAGCGTCCAGTCGACCTTGATATCGTCACGCAGTGAATCGCGGACGGAGCAGTACTTCGTGACGGCGAGCTCCACCGCGCGCTCGGCGTGAACCCGCTCGATGCCGTTTCCCGCTATCGAGAAGTTGAGCGTGATGTGGCGGAAGCGCCGCGGCGTCGTGTCCACCCGTTCGCCGACGACATCGACCTCCAGCGACTCAACGGGGGTGCGTCGTTTGGCGAGAATATCTACGACGTCGACCGACACACAGGACGCGAGTGCACTGAGGAGCGCGTCGGGCGGCGACTGTGCCGTTTTTCCGTCACCGTCGAAGCGCGCGACCGGACCATTCTCGCGGCCGGTGTCAAAGAGATGATCTCCCGCCCATCTCACCCGCACACGCGACGGCGGTTTTGGCGGGCTCGTCGCATCAGCGGTCATTTCTCGCCGCCCGTCTCGATTGGCGCGCGAACGGCGTTCCCCCATTCGGTCCAGCTGCCGTCGTAATTTCTCACGCGATCGTAGCCGAGGAGGTAAGTGAGCACAAACCAGGTATGGGACGAGCGCTCGCCGATGCGGCAGTAGGCGATGATATCGTCCGTTCTCCTAAGTCCCTTTTCTGTTTCGTAAATCCCACTCAGCGCTTCAGCATCCTTGAAGGTTCCGTCGGGGTTTGCGGCGCGCGCCCAGGGTACGCTGCGAGCGCCTTTGATGTGCCCCCCGCGCAGCGTTCCTTCCTGCGGATAGTCGGGCATGTGGATTTTCTGGCCGGTGAATTCTTCCGGTGATCGCACATCGATGAGCGGCTTGCCGGCGTCGGAGTGCTTGCGCACCTCCTGGAAGAAGGCGCGGATCCTTTCATCGGAGCGTTTGGGAGCCTTGTAGGAAGTGGCGGGATAACGCGGCACGGTGGTGTCGAAAGGCCGGCCCTCCTGCTCCCACTTTATTCGCCCGCCATCGAGCAGCTTCGCGTTGGTGAACCCGAACAGCTGAAAGACCCAGAACGCGTAAGCGGCCCACCAGTTGTTCTTGTCGCCGTAGAACACGACGGTCGTGCTCTCGTCGATGCCT
>JBGTEZ010000069.1:0-8180 GCA_041747535.1 Gemmatimonadaceae bacterium | reverse complement strand
CGAGCGCGAGCTGGGTGGTGTCGACGATCCCGACCACCGCGCCCGCGCTCAGGCGTGCGCCTTCGACCGGCGTGAAGGAAAGAAGCTGGCCGCCGACCTGTGACGACACCACCACCTCGTCGGCCTCGAACGTTCCGTATGCATCCGGTTCGTCGTCGCCCCCGCACGCCAGCACGAGCGCGAGACACGGAGCGAGCATTCCAGAAACGCGCATCAGCGAAGCCCAATGCCCAGCGTTGTGAGGAGGCGCGCGTGAGCCTGGGCAAGCTCGGCGCGGTGAAGCGCGCGCGCGATTCGCGCGCTCAGTACGTCCGTCTGCCGGTCCACGTATTCAGCGGCGGTTACCGCTCCCTCGTTGAAGCGGGCGCGCGTTTCCGCGGCGATTCGCTCTCGAAGCGCGACTATCTCCTCGTCGGTAACGAGCGCGGTCTCGAGGCGGTCGATGGATTCCGCATCGCGCGCAACCGCGCGCTGAATTCCCGCTGTAAACGCGGACTCTTCGGCGGTGATGATCTGCCGCTGGAGCGCGAGCACCTGGCGATCGCGGCCAGTCGATCCCCACGTCCATGGCGTCCATCGAAGCTGGACGCCGGCCAGCCAGTACGAATCGAAGCGATCGCTGAGCGGATTCAGCCCGGGCCGCCCGTAGCCAACCCGTCCGAAAGCGAAAACGCTCGGCCTGTCCTGGGCGCCGCGGGATTCTTCCCGCCGCAGCAGAACACCCCGCGACCGCGCGAACTCCTCGTATTCCGCGCGGGTTCGCAGAGTCTGTATGGAATCCCTCGCCGACCTCGTGGACGCCGAGTAGTCGGGCAGCTCGAGAACCGCTGCGGTGTCGAACGACTCGCCAATCAGGCTGGTGAGCACCGATAACGATGCCCGCCGGATCGCTGCAAGCTCGTCGCGGTTCTGGCGCCGCCTGAGCAGCTCGGCCCGAATCGCGTTCTGTTCGCTCGGCAGTGCGGAGCCTTCCCGTACCCGGGAGGACGCGACGCCGAGCTGCGCTTCCAGATCGGTGATGGTGGTCCCGAGCTCGCCGACCTGGGCCTGCGCTTCGAGCGCGGCAAAGAATGCATCGCTGACGGTCTGTCTCAGGGCGTAGAGCGACGTTCGGACCCGCGCCTGCGAGGCGGCAAGCTCGGCGTTCTCGAGAGCGCGCCGCGACCGCGCGAGCGGATCGAAGATTCGCTGCTGCGCCTCGATCCGCGCGTCGTAGGTGTCATGCGGCGGCACCGGCGGGCTGGCTCCACCCGGCAGCGTGATCGGTATGCGCGCGACATCGGACTGATACTGCATCTGTCCGGCGACCGACAGCGAAGGCAGGCGCTCGGCCCCCAGGTTCCGGAGCCGGAGCCGGTTCTGCGCCGTCAGCAGATCCATCTCGCGCATTCGCGGATCACGTTGGAGCGCCGTTTCCTGCAGCCCACTCAGCCGCACCGTGTCGGCGGTCTGTGCGCGAACCAGGGCGGAGGGAAAGAGCGTGACACAAACACCGAGGATGAGGCCGCGTATCGTCATGGCCGGAGTGCGTTGCGGAAGAATGCCGGGAGCTCGGTCTTTCTCTGCTCGATGAATCGCGCGAAAGCGGCGTCGTCCATTCCGAGGATCACCGCCAGCATCGGCCGCGCGGCAAAAGCGAAGACGCAGAGCGAAACCAGATTGACCACGAACTGCTGCGGGTCAATGCTGCGAATTTTCCCCGCGGCGGCGGCTTCGTCTATCTGCTCCTTCAGCTTCCGGATCGCGGGCGGAACGACGCGGCGGGGATCCGCTCCGATCGCTCCTCCGAGCAGTTGCGCCGCGCGCTCCGGGTGGTGATGAAGCTCGCTGATGACGTAGCCGGACAGAAACGGGTTCCGGCTCATGTTCTCGAGGTAGAGCGCGACGACTCTTCCGATTTTCTCATCGAGAGGAAGGTCGGAGCCGAGCATATCGATCAGGGCGGGGAGGATCCTGCCGGCGACCTGCTGGAAGACTGCCGCGGCGAGGCGCTCCTTGGAGCGGAAGTAGTAGTGCAGCAGGGCCTGATTGACGCCGGCCTCGCGCGCTATCTCCTGCATTCGGGCGCCGGCGGTGCCGCGGCTGATGAACACCTTTCGGGCGGCGTCGAGGATGCGCTGCTCGGTCTCGCCGTCGGGCGGAGGTACGATGCGGCGAGCTGCCTTTCGCGCTGGCTTCGGGGCAGAAGCCCTGGCCGGGGAGGCGCGCCGCTGTTTAATCATATGATTTAATCATATAGTTAATCAACGCCAATATGAAAGGCCCCGGCCGCCGGCGCAAGACTATTTCTTTTTGGCTGGAGCTCGCCGTCTCCGGGCAGGAGCCGCGGGGCGCGGGGCGGTGGCGCTCGCGCTGACGAACTTCACTGCCGCCGGCGACCGGGAGAGCACCTGCCCAACCGCATCGGGCGGCAAGCTCCAGCAGAGATTCATGAGCTCTCCGCCACGCACCACGACGTCCTTGCCGACCCTGTCGGCGAAGATGACGTTCGACTTCTGAAGGTCGACCGGCTTCTCGAGGAGATCGAGAGACCGCGCCCCGGGGGCCAGCCTCAAGTCGTAATGAAAGCCCGCAATGTCGACGTTCCTGTAATGCTCCGCGGCCGGACCGGGAGACACCTTCCAGTCGGCCATCTCACCGTACCACCCGGGCGCACCGCGTACGAACACGAGGTACACGAGCCCGCCGTTCTCGATGTAGTAGTGCGCGACCGTCGTCGCGGTCACAGTGCGCGAATCGCCCAGCGTGAAGTCGTTATCGCAGCCCGCGTCCGATGTCGGGACCGGGTCAGGCTGGATCTCGCGGGAAATAATCGGCGGCAGGGGCTCCGCCGCCGGGGCAGGTGGGGTGCCGGCCGAACGTCCGCCGCATGCGGCCAGCGCCGCCGCCAGCCCAACCGTGGAACACTTCCGTCCAATCGTCGAAAAGCGTCTCATTCAACACCCGCCCGGTAACAAAGAAATGTGATATTACGCCTGCTTTTGCTGGTCGAATTCGCCCGGGAAGGCGTGACCGCGCCGCCCGGAAAACAGTCCTCTACATGAGGGCGCGGCATTGCGAAGTTCGATGGGAATTCACCAATCGCTTACGCCGCCCAAGCCTCGTTCGTCAGTTATGAAATTGCCAATGCATTCTGCCAGGATTATTCCATGAGTCTATTGCGTCGCCTACTTGTATTGCCAGCAGTAATCGTCCTCGCTTCGGCGTGCGCCTCGGCCAAACCGGCCGCCGGGCCCGTCGCTGCCAATCCCGCGCCGGTCAAGCCCCGCGTAATCCACGACACGGTAGTGGTCAGGGATCCGGAGCTCGAGCGCCGGGTCACGCTGCTGGAGCTGCGGCTTCTCGAGAAGGAAGCGCAAGTAGAGGACCTGGAGGTTCGTCTCGTCGACACGCGAACCGCCGTCGTCAGGGCGATGGCCAAGGCCCAGACCGCCACGAGCCGGGCCGAGGCCGCTTCGGGAATGGCGGAGGCGGAGGTAGCGCTCCAATCGCTGCGGGCGAGCAAGGGGCAGAATCTGCCCGAAGCGCTGCAGGTGACGCACCTGGTCAAGCAGAGCTCGCTCGAATTCGACCGGAAGAACTACGGTGGCGCGCTTTACCTCGCGAACCAGGCGAAGGCCCTCGCCGTATCGTATCGCGCGCGCGGGACCACGGCTGCTCGCGAAGAGCCACGGACCGGCGAGACGGCGTTCGTGCTGCCGATCCGCATCAAGGTCGAGAGCAAGGGCAACGTTCGGGAAGGCCCGGGCACCAACTTCGGAGTTGCTTTCGGAGTCGAGAGCGGGACCTTGCTGACCGCTTACTCCTATACTGAAGACTGGATCAAGATCAATGACGAACGCGGGCGGAATGGATGGATTTTCCGCAGCCTCGTCAGCCGCCCCTAGCTCGCCGCTCTCTTTCGCTTCGCCTGGACGGTGCGGTTCCGCCCATCGCGCTTGGCTTCGTAAAGGGCCCTGTCCGCCGCGGCGATCACCGCGTGCGGCAAGTCGGCATCGTTGGGGAATTCAGCCACACCGATGCTGAGCGTGATCTTCTTTCCCGGAAAAGCCTCCGACGCCACCCGCGCGCGAACGTGCTCCGCGATCTCGAACGCCTCCGCGGCTGGAGTCTCCGGCATGACGACGGCGAACTCCTCGCCGCCGTAGCGTGCCGCCGTGTCACCAGGCCGCACCGAAGCGCGAAGGATGTCCGCCACACGCTTCAACACTTCATCGCCGGCCGGATGTCCGAACTCGTCGTTGTACTGCTTGAAGTGATCGACATCAGCCATCAGCACCGAGAACTCGTGGTGGTACCGGTTGGCCCTGATGCCTTCTTCGTTCAGACGCTGGACCAGGAACCGGTGATTCACCAGCCCCGTGAGTCCATCGGTTATCGAGAGGCGCTCAAGCTCTTCATTTTTCTTCTGCAGCATCTCGTTGATATCGTCGAGCTCGCGCCGGCCCTCGCGCAAGCGCGACACCATATGATTGAACACGCTGGTGAGATAGCCGACCTCGCCCCCGCCGCCCTGCGGCAGGTCGACAGCGAGATCCCCCGCCGCAACCTCGGCCGCACCCTTGGTGAGACGGTCGAGTGGCCGGGCGATGATGACGCCCAGCCACGCGGCGCTGGCCGCGACGACGATCAACAAACCCAGCACCACCAGGATCGAATAGTTTCGGAATTGGCGCAGCTGTCCGAACGCCGCATCCGCTGAGATCTCCGAAACAACGAGCCAATCCGTCTGCGGTACTTTTGCGGCGGCCCCGATGACATCCAGGTCCTGAAAATTGATGTAGCTCGAGCTCGTGTTGGGCGCAGCGTTCAGGCGGGTGAGCTCGGTCTCCGGCAACCGCGTTCTCAGGACCTGCGATGTAACGCCGTGAGAGCTTGCGATCATGTTGCCGGTGCCGGTCACGAGATAGATCAACGCCGAGCTGTCAGGCGCAAACGACTTCATGAGTCCGGCGATCGGCCCGAGGTTGAGCTCCGCCGCAAAGGCCCCGATCACGCGCCCGTCCGCTCGGTTGATCGGAACGCCGATCAGCAGCTTGCCGATTCGCGCCGACGAATCCCATTGGGGAGTTCCCACGAACTGTCCTTCTGTGCGTAGCAGTGAGAGCCAGTCATTGGGAAGGGCGACTGTCAACCCGTCCGGACCGGTGGTCCCGACGACCCGTCCATTGGGGTCGAGGACCATGAGCTGTCCGAAATCCGCAAAGCGCTCGTTCAGCGACTGCAGATACTCGCGTAGCCGGCTGCGCGTAGGAGTGCGGGGAGTAGCGCCAGGCGCGGTCGCCGCCACTGGCCGGGTACCGAGGCTATTCTCGACTTCGCCTGATGCCGCGAAAACACGCAGGTCGTAGAGCCGCTCCCTGAGCCAGACGCTGGTCGACCGGGCGGCTTGCTCACTTTGCGTGACCAGGTCGCGGGTGATCTTCGCCTCGAGCGAGCGCCGGTTCTGCTGATACGAGATCGAGAGCGTGATGCCGGATGGAATCAGCGTCGCGACGACGGCGAATGCGATGATGCGGTTGCGAATGCTGTCGAGACGTGGAAACCCGACGAAGCGGCCGCGCTCCCGATTCGGTGTCAGCTCAGCTGCTGTAACCATGTGGGCTTAAAATTACCGCCTCAGGGTCTCTCTGGGCCATTGGTCATCAACAATAAAAAAAAGACCGGGGGACGTACGCTGACGCTCGATCTCGAATTCTCCATCCACAAGTCGGGCGTGAGGTTGCCGAATTTCGCCATTCGCTCGAATTCGGGGCGAGGGGGAAAAGAATGTGAGAGAAGGCATCACGCGATGATCTCGATCAACGGCATTGCCTACGGCAGGATTGAAGTGCGGGCTCATCATTACACTGAATGATGGACGGACCATTCCGATGAATTTAGGACGGTGGCCCCTAACGTGCGTTATCGTACCGTATTCTGTTTTCGAGATTTTCGTGGATTTAGAAGATTACTTTCGAAGCGATTCAGGCAGTTCCTACAATTCCCAGCGTAAGGCCACGATCCGGGAGGCGATCGCTCAGCGACTGCGCCGGGTCTGCCCCCACATGTCCGAGACCGAATTTCAGCGGATGGTCGACGACATGGCCGACAAGCAGCTGCGCGGAGAGCGTCGCCTCAGCGATATATAGAGGTTCTCATATGCGCGGATGGCAGTGCGACAGCGCCTATGACGAACGCTTCCAGGAGCGGGCGCGCTCAGGGAGGGCGATTCTCAACCCTCCTCGCCTGGCCGGTGTCAGATAGTTCTAATCTATCTATCCGAGCCCACGATGCCGACGCCACGCACCCTCGCTTTCGTTCTCGCTGCACTCATTTCTCCGCTCGCTACCGCGGCGATATGACCTCCTCTCGTCTAGTCATGGCCGCGCTTGCCATCGCCGCGGTCTCCGCCGTCCCCGCTCAGTCGCAGAACTCAATCGCCCAGCGCGTTAGTCGAGCGCCGGACGGTGTGGTTCGTCTCCAGTTTGCGGGACACTCCGGCGTTTGCGGCGATGGCCGCGATCTGATCGGCTATGGGAAAGCGCTTTTTTCGATCTCGGCGCAGTCGTTCGGCGACCGGAGCGCTCCGAATTGCGTCCCGGGGCCGGTGAGGGTATCGCTCTCCGTCTCGCGCGGGAGAGTCACCCAAATGCAGACCTTTGTCGGTGGAAGCTGGGCTCGGACGAGTGCACGCGTCACTGATCTGGGAAGCGTTCCGCCGGGCGAAGCGGCGTCGTACTTCTTCGGCCTCGTTCCCGAGCTCGAGGGCCGGATGAACAAGGCGCGGTTTCTTCTTCCCGCTGTCCTCGCCGCCGACAACGGCACCGTGACGCGCCTCATGTCGCTCGCGCGAAATGGGTCGCGCGCGCAATCGACGAGGCGTGAGGCAATCCAATGGGTCGGCCTCCTCGGCGATGCTTCAGCAATTCCGGCCCTGGTGTCGTTTGCGCGGCAGGGTGGAGAAGCGCCCAAGGGCGAAGACATCGACGACGACGATGACGCTCCCGGAAAGAAGGGACTCGCGACGGCGGCGATTGCGGCTCTCAGCTTCCTCGAGAATGGAGTTGGAGTTCCCGCCCTCATCGATCTCGCCCGGACGGGCGGATCGGCAGTGAGGCATTCGGCCGTCTTCTGGCTTGGACAGAGCGGAGACCGCCGCGCGCTCAGCGCGCTTCACGCCGTCATCGAGAACACGCGCGAGGACGAGCGCATCAGGGCGCACGCAATTTTCTCTCTCGCCCACGGCGGCGACAATCCTGAAACGGAGTTCACATGGCTCCGCGGGCTTTTTCCCCGGCTGTCGTCACAGCGTCTCAAGGAGGCGGTGATCCAGGGGATGGGACAGGACCGGCCTACCGGATCCGCATGGCTGCTCGAGAGGGCGCGCGACCGTGCCGAGACAATGAAGATCAGGAAGAGCGCATTGTTCTGGGCCGGTCAGAGCGAGTCAACGCCGACCCGGGATATCGTCGGTTTCTACCGTGGCGCGACCGAGCCCGATCTGCGCGAGCACACGATCTTCGTGCTGTCCCAGCGCGATGACGAGGCTGCTCTCGACGAGCTCCTGCGCATTGCGCGCAACGACAGCGACCGCGGCATGCGGGGCAAGGCGTTGTTCTGGCTCGGACAGAAGGATGATCCGCGCGTGGAGAATCTGATCAGTGAACGATTGACGCGCTAATTGCGTCGCAAGGTCCGGCCCGTCGCAGGCGGAATCCAAGTATTGAGTCGACAGTCTTGAGTTGTAGTAAACAGTAGCTGTCAGCCGCTGTGAACCACTGGCTAACTACAACTGATCAACTGGTGACTCACCACTTGGATTCCCTCTAAGTGTCCGAGGGCTCAGCGTCACGGCCCGTTCTTTCCGTGCCTCAGGACCGGTAGTGCCCTAGGCTCGTAGCGGCCGCGCAACGAGAATTCCAGTGGAGCGCTTGATCGCGGCGACATACTCTGGCAGTGTACGGCTGGTGATCTCTACCACTCCACCCGATAAGGGCGCGTGCAGCACGCGCAGGACACCCGATCCATCGCGGTAGGCAAACGCGGCGTGGGATACATCCAGCCCCGGTATCGAGGTGGCAAACGCCAGGACATCTCCACTCTCGATGCGATCGGCGACCTCAGGTATGCGCGCCGTCGGAATCATCGAGCGAGGCGAAGCATCCAGCCTCTGCTCCATCGCTCCGATCTCACCGAAC
>JBGTEZ010000068.1:0-1872 GCA_041747535.1 Gemmatimonadaceae bacterium | reverse complement strand
CCAGGGAACTCACCGAAACTTCTCCGTCTCGCCGAAGAAGCGGATGTACTACTGCTTCGTCTGCCACGAAGGCGGAGACGTGTTCCACTTCCTCCAGAAGCGCCTCGGTGTCGAATGGCCGGCGGCCGTGAAGATGGTCGGCGAGAAAGCGGGAATCGAAGTGCGGGAGGTGGAATCCCGGCGCGAGGGTCCCGATACCCGCGAGCCGCTCTGGGAGGTGAATGCCACGGCGGCGTCGTATTTCCAGAAGATGCTGTGGGACGATCCCATCGGAGCCCCGGCGCGCGAGTATCTCGCCGAGCGTGACATCTCCCGCGCGGTGGCCGACGAATTCGGAATCGGGTTTGCGCCGCGCGAGATCGGGTTGCTCAGGAGCTACATGAACACCCTGGGCTTCGACGACGCGCGTCTGATCGAAGCCGGGCTATTGGTGCAGGGAGAGGAAGGAAGCGAGCCGCGGCCGCGTTTCCGCAGTCGCCTCATCTTTCCGATTCTCGACGCGATGAGCCGGAATGTCGGATTTGGCGGCAGACTTCTCGGGCCGGGGGAGCCGAAGTATCTCAACTCCCCCGAAACCGCGGTGTTCTCAAAGGGGAAGCTCCTCTACGCGCTGAACTGGGCGAAAAACGATATCAGGCGCGAGGATCAGGTGCTGGTGGCGGAGGGATACTTCGATGTGATGCGCCTGATGGCGTCGGGGGTGACCACGGTTGTCGCGGCGATGGGTACCGCTCTCACGGACACCCAGGCAACCACGCTCAAGAAGCTCACGAAGAATGTTTTTCTGCTCTATGACAGTGACAAGGCGGGCTTGAAAGCGACGTTCCGCTCGGGAGACGAGCTTCTCAGGCAGGGCGTATCGGTTCGCGTCGTAACGCTCCCCGATGGAGAAGATCCGGATACTTTCGTCCGTGGCCAGGGAGTTGCCGCGCTTTCCGCTCGCATGTCGGAAGCGATCGACGTATTCGAGCGGAAGATCCAGCTCCTCGACCGCGCCGGATGGTTCGGCGAGCTGCACAAGAAGCGCAGGGCACTGGACCGCCTTCTTCCCACCATCCGCGCGACATCCGATGCGCTGATGCGCGACCTTTACCTCTCCCGCGCGAGCGAGGTTACCGGTGTCGCCAGGGAAGTGCTGGAGCGCGAGCTGGAGGGAAAGACGTCTCCGCCCGTGGCCGGCTACGCGCCTCTGTCCGGTCCGAGCATCGCCCCGCCGATTCGGGTGCGGCGCGCCGAGAGAAGGGTTCGGTATACCGAGGGGGGCGCGTCAGCCGAAATGGAGCTCGTGCGCGCGATGCTGACGGTGAGGACGCGGGTCGAGAGCATCGCCGAAAAGCTCGGCAAGGAGACCTTTCGCGATCCGCATTACAGAGCAATTTATCAGGCGATGATCGAGGCTGGCCCTGATGCGACGATCGAGGAGCTCGCGGCGCGGCTCGATCCTGAAACCATCGCCACGGTGGAGCAGCTGCTCGGGGAGAATGCGACTCAGATCGATCCTGAGCGCACGATCAGTGACAGCCTTGCCACGCTCCGCGCGCGCGATCTCGAGCAGAGGCTCGCCGACATCGACCGTCTCGTGCCGCTGGCGGACACCGGAGAAAAGGATACGCTCATCGCCGAAAAGCAGTCGATCATGAAGGAGCTACAGGGAGCCGGACGAAAACACTACAAGGCATTCAGACAAAGGAGATCGGGATGAATCAGGGAAGTCGGGGGGCACATGCAGCAGGAAATTGAAGCGTTGCTGGCGCTGCAGGAGGACGATCTGAAGATCAGGGAGATCGAAGGAAAATTGCGCGAGCTCGATCCGAAGCTCGCCGAGCTGGACAAGCGACGCGACCAGGCGGCAGCCGCGCTGGCGAAAGCGCA
>JBGTEZ010000067.1:0-4050 GCA_041747535.1 Gemmatimonadaceae bacterium | reverse complement strand
CGGTATTCCGAGTTCTCCCAGCAGGTGATCGCCCAATGGGCAGCCTGCAACAGCGTCCACCTCATCGAGCAACGGTGCGCGAGGTGGATCATGGTGACCGCCGATGCGGTCGGGACCAGCACGTTCGGCCTCACCCAGGAGTTCCTGTCGCAGATGCTGTCGGTGAGGCGCCCGGGTGTGACAGTTGCGATTGGGGGGCTGCAGCGCCGAGGACTGCTTTCCCATCATTATGGAAAGGTCACGATCCTCGATGAGGTAGGCCTCAGAAAGGTCGCCTGCGAGTGCTACCAGAAAATGCGCGACAAGGCGACTCTACTGCTCGTCTGATCAAACATTTGTGATAGCGGGGCGGCCCTACCCTTGCAATCAAAGGGGCGTGCCCGAGTCCCAGGAAAGGGCTATCACCCAAGCACCGCACGGAGCCACTAATGATCAGAATGAACACCTACAAGGGCATCGCCCTCGCGTGCGCGCTCGCAGTCACGGCTGCATGCGCCGGCGTCAGGAAGACCACCACCGACGTGAATCCATCGGTCCAGCGCTCGCCGACGTGCGCTGCCGCAATCGCGGTGTACGCCAGCCGCTCGGAAGTCCCGTACGACTACTATGAGCTCGCGTGGGTAGAGGCCGAAGGAAATTCGGTCTGGACCACCGACAATCAGCTCCAGACACAGATACGGAACGGCGCCGCGAAAGTCGGCGCGAATGCGGTGATCGTCAATCCCGTCACGCAGTCGAAGTCGACAATCAAGGTTCTCGGCGAGGCGATTGGCTCGAGCTCGGCAACGCAGAAGACCAGCGCGCTCGCGATCTACATGCCTGCCGATCAGGGCAGAGTTACGACTGCCTGCGGCAATCGATAGCTAAGGGCGAAGCACCAGAGAAAGGACCGGCGAAGTCGCCGGTCCTTTTTTTGTGCGACTGATTCAACTACAACTGAAACGCTGCCCCTACCTGCCGAATGCCGCCCACCGTCAGCTTCACTACCCCGGGACGTAACACGGTCGCATACTTTATTGACCGACCTTAACACAGAGTGACGTCATGATCAAACGACTACTGTTGCTGTCCGCGTGCGTTGCGTCCTCCGCCCAGGCCCAGCTCGGCCGCGTCACCGGCAGCACGCCACAGCGAGGGTGTGAAACTGCCGGCTTGCAGCTGCCGACCGGATTCTGCGCGACGATTTTCGCCAGCAGCGTCCCCGGAGCGCGCCACGTCGTCGTCGCGCCGAACGGGGATGTGTTCGTCAATACTCAGGCGTCCGGTCCCACGACGCGTGTCGCGGCAGCCGCGGGCCGCCCGGAAACAGGAAGCATCGTTTCGTTCCGTGACGTCGATCGCGATGGCCGTGCCGACAGCACCCGCCGATTCGGAGTTGGCGGCGGGACGGGCATCGCGCTCCAGGGCAACACGCTTTATGCGACGGCCGGGAATTCCATTGTGCGCTACAGACTTCCGTCGGGATCTCTCACCGCCGTCGGCCGCGCGGATACGATCGTCACCGATTTACCCACCACCGGTCATCGCTCCAACAACTTCGTTCTCGTCGGGAGAACGCTGTACGTGAACATCGGGTCCGGCACGAATGCGTGTCAGGAGCGGGACCGCCAGCTGCAATCGCGTGGCGCTGATCCGTGCACGGAGCTCGACACGCGCGCGGGGATCTGGGAGTTCGATGCGAACCGCCTGCGGCAGACCGTGGCCAACGGACGGCGGTACGCGACCGGAATCCGCAACGCGGTTGCCCTCACCCGCAATCCGTCAAACGGCAGCCTCTACGCGACGGTGCACGGGCGCGACCAGCTCCACGACAGCTGGCCGAGCCTGTACACCACCCGGGAGAACGCCGAGACTCCGGGGGAAGTCATGATTCGCGTAGAGCGGGGCGCCGATTACGGCTGGCCGTATTGCTACCACGACATGACGACCCGCTCGCTGGTGCTCGCGCCCGAGTATGGCGGCGACAAGCGGACGGTTGGGCAATGCTCGACCAGGACCCAGGCCTTGATGGCCTTTCCCGCGCATTGGGCCCCGAACGGGATGATGTTCTATACCTCCAGCACTTTTCCTTCGCAGTACCGGAACGGGGCCTTCGTCGCGTTTCACGGTTCGTGGAACCGGGCGCCCCTTCCGCAGGCAGGATTCCGGGTGGTGTTCGCGCCTTTCCGCGGCAACCGTCCGACCGGCACGTTCACCACTTTCGCAGACGGATTCATGACGACGCCACCCGCGGGCACTGCGCGAGTGACGCCGGGACCGGGGGTTCACCGCCCGGTCGGGCTCGCGGAGAGTCCCGACGGGGCGCTCTATATCACCGATGACGCGGGGGGAACGGTCTACAGGGTCACCTACCCCCGCGGCAGGCGCCGTTAGCCGGCTTAAGAGTCTTAAGGGGGATACGGGCCCGAAAAAGATTGCGGTTACCGGGAAATGGTGAGAAAATGAGTGGCAACTTGAGCTCACTTTCCGCAGTGCCCCGCACCCCAAAGCCCGTCAGGGACCTCTTCGAGCGCCTCTTTCGGGGGTTTCGCGCGAACGCGCGCTCGCGTCCGCCAGTCGCGAGCTCGAACGGGATCGACAGCGAACGACGTCTCAGCTTCATGCTCGAGTCGGTTCCCGTAAACCTGTGGTCGACCGACGCCAACCTGAGCGTCACGTTCTCCCAGGGTGCCGGCCTCAACCTCATCGGCATGGGCGCCAACGAGCAGGTGGGGCTGACGCTTTACGAGATCCTCAAAACCCGCGACCCGAGCGTTCCTCCGCTGGCGGCGCACCTCCGCGCTCTACAGGGAGAGCTCGTCCGGTATGAGACCGATTGGCGCGGGCGCTCGTTCGAGACCCGCGTGGAGCCGCTCCGCGCCGCCGACGGACGGATCACCGGGACGGTCGGAATCGCCATCGACATCACCGATCGAAAAACGCTGCACCAGGCGCTCAAGACTCAGAGCGTGTACTTCGCGGCCTTGTTCGAGAACGCGCCCGAAGCTATCGCGATACTGGACGACAACGACCGCATCACCCGTATCAACGGGGAGTTCACGAATCTCTTCGGCTACACCTCCGATGAAGTCGTCGGACGGAACATCAACGAGATCATCGTTCCGCGCGAGCTGGTTGATGAGGGCCGAGACCTCTGCGCGCGGGTCGCGTCTGGTGAGAACATCAGGGTCGAGTCCGTCCGTCGCCACAAGGATGGACACCAGATCCCGGTCGCGCTCTCAGCGACTCCCTTCCGTGTTGGCAGCGAGCCGGGCAAGGTCTACGCAATGTACCACGACATCTCGGTGCAGAAGCGCGCCGAGGAGGATTTGCGCGCGCTCCTGTTGATCGACGAGCTCACGGGGCTGCCCAATCGTCGGGCGTTCATCACGCTCTCGGAGCAGGCGCTCAAGGTGGCGACGCGGATGTACCGGGACGTCCTCATGATCTTCATCGATCTCGACGATCTCAAGTCGATCAACGACACCTGGGGACACCTTGCCGGCGACCGCGCGCTGATCGATGCGGCGCGGGTTCTCAAGGAATCCTTTCGTGATGCCGACATCGTGGCCCGGCTCGGCGGCGACGAGTTCGTGGCGCTGCTGATCGTCGATTCGGACCAGACCGCGGAGGTGGTCTCAGACCGGATCAAGACGCGTGTGCAGAAGCACAACAAGAGAACGGAGCGCGGCCATCCCATCTCACTGAGCGTCGGCGCCGTGCGCTCGCGGGCGGAGGGGGCGGTCCTCGCCGATCTTCTCGCTGAAGCCGATTCAGCCCTCTACGAGCAGAAGCGCGCTCGCAGCCGCCCTCACGCACTCTCGCGATAGTACTCCGCGAGACACCAGGACACCATGTCGTCGAGAATGACCTGGGTCCTGCCGGAAGCCGGGAAGCGCCCGCCGATCTCATGGACGAGGCTCTGCGCTGCTTTGACCACATCCTCACCCGACTCGCCGGCGTTTTTCATGTCGGAGACGTAAGTACATACCGCGGATTGCAGCTCTTCCTTCGTGTACACGCCGGCGCCGAAAACCGTCGCGAGCTTTTCGGCGAGAGTCATGTAGGCGG
>JBGTEZ010000066.1:0-3135 GCA_041747535.1 Gemmatimonadaceae bacterium | reverse complement strand
TCCGAGCGGGAACACTGATGGCCAAACCGGCCAGCATTGATGCGATGAATAAACGGTTCACGAACTCTCCATGTCGATGATTGTTGTGCGCGCCCTCAATAAGAGGTGCGTCGCTTTCCTACACCCCGCGCTTCCAGCCGTTCGCGGCTCTGGCCGCTCTGCGGAGCACTCCTTCGATCTCATCGAGATCGCTGCCTGAAAGCCTCCATCCGGCCGCCGATGCGTTCGCCTGCACCTGCGACGCCGAAGTGGCTCCAGCTATCACTGAAGCTACTGGCCGATGGGCCAGTAACCAAGACACCGCCAGCTCCAGTAAGGTCCTGTCGTGTCTGGAAGCGTACGCCATCAGACATTCTACCCGGGCGAGGTTTTCGTCCGTCAACAGGCTCCGGTATCGCTCAAAGTTGGCTACGCGCGTCCCTGCGGGGATCGACTGCCCCTTTCGGTACTTTCCCGTCAAAAGGCCGCTCTTGAGCGGGAAAAAAGGCAGGAACGCGATATCCAGGCGCTCACACTCGCCGAGCACCCCCTCCTCCGGCTGGCGGTGGAGAAGGCTGTACTCATTCTGAACACTGACAAAGCGCGCCGAGCCCGGACGCGAAGCGCTGGCGGCGCCGGCCTCACGGAGCTGCTCCACTGAAAAGTTCGAACACCCTATCTCGATCACCTTTCCCGACTTCACGCACTCGTCGAGCGCGCCCAGGGTCTCGGCAATTGGGACGGTCGGGTCGGGCAAATGCAGCTGGTAAAGGTCGACGCGGTCGGTGCCGAGCCGCTTCAGGCTGGCGTCGAGCGCCTTTCTGACGTAATCCGGTCTGGCTCCGCCGCCCTTGCCCTCGATCGGATTCCCGAACTTGGTGGCGATGATCGCCCCGGAGCGGCGCCGGCCGAGGGCGCGACCGAGAAACTCTTCGCTCAGACCGTTGCCGTACATGTCGGCGGTATCAAAGAAGTTGATCCCCGCCTCGAGGGCCGCGCTCACAACCTCGGTCGAGCGAGCCTCGTCGATGCGCGACCCGAAGTTGTTGCACCCGATTCCCACGACGGTGACGGAAAGTGAGCCGATCGACCTCGCATCCATTCGCACCCCGCGCTCGGCACTGGTCGCGCTCATTGGTCTTCCTCGGCACCCTGGCTGGGGCCGGCGCCCGCGCCGTTGAGGCACGGCGCGACATCCGCCGGCCGGTCCGATTCGCATGCCCGGCGGCGGGCGGGAATATCGGAAAAGAACCCGCCGATCTGGAGTCCGATCCCACCCCAGCATCGCGCGCGCAGCGGGCCGTCAGGCAGCGTCCTGCAGAACGATACCCCGCGCTGGAGCTCGCCCGGAGCGTACGCCAGCTGCCGGACCGCGCCCTCATAGCAGAACGGTGCGCCCCACGGAGACGCATTCGCGCACCGGCGTCTGATTCCTTCGAACCCCTGGGCGGCGGCGCCCGATGCATTCCTGCCCAGCCCCGCGTAGCAGGCCCGGACCAGTGGCGGCGGTCCGGCGGCGTCGCAGACTTTCGACGCCTTGAGATAATTCTGCTTCAGGGCGGGAAGAATGATGTCCGCCTGGAGCGCGTAACACTCCCGCCGGTAGCGCTCCGGCGTGACGTTGCACGGATAGTGTAGATCGTTCGGCTTGAACAGCGTCAGCGTCGGCATCGGCGTGGCGTGACGGTGCATCCCGACTTCGCCTTCGCCGAACGCCTGCATTCGCGCGCCCATGTTGTGCTCCATGAACACGCCGCCGTAGCAGCTCCTGCGATCCCAATCGGACGCGAGCCGGTCGCAGTCGGGGAGCGCGGCGCGCGCATCATAACGGTGGTACATCATGAGTCCGTGTCCGGTGCCGTGAAGGCAGTCGAACAGCCTGAACTGCTGAGCGGTACCGCGAAACGGCTCGCACGGCGCCAGCAGCATGCCCGCGGTGATGGGCATTCCCATCCGCGTCGCGAAGTAGCGTTGAAGAATGCCGTGATAACAGCCTGACTGGTATCGCTCGTCACACTGGGCGAGGAGCCGCGATGCAGTCTTAGGCGTCGATTGCACCGCGTAGCCGAGGGCGTGCGCGAGCGGATGGGCCAGCAGCACAAGTGACTGATCCTTGCTCACCACCCGGTCGAGCGTTCCGAGGGCGAGCGCGATGTTCCCGGCAGCTGAAAGCGCGGCGAGGCCGGTTCCAATGCAACCGGAGTACGCATCGGCAGAATGTCTGACGTGAGGCTGGCAGGCCCGGAGCAGTGAATCCGCGACGCGGGCGGAGTCGGTGACGGGGCGGCTCGGAGTCGTCGGCGCCGTGGCGAGCGTATCCTCGCGCGGGCCGGCCGGCTGCGGCTCATGCCGGTGTTGCGACACCGCGGCTGACGGAAATGCGAGCGTTCCGAGCGCTACCATCACCGCTGCGCTGATCGCGCGGAAGCTGCTGACTTCCGTTCGCCCGCGGTTTACGGATCGTCGTGTTCTCATCGATGCAGTATTGCCACTGCGCTCGCGGGTTTCAACTGTTGGTGAAAAAATCCGCGCGTTACTGCTTTGACGCGCGTCCCGCCCGCACATCAAGCGGCCAGCGTATCACCCGCCGACGATCCGGATTTCCCCACTCGCGGGCGAGCGCCGCTTCCACCGCCGGAACGGGATCGAGCTGATGCTGCGCGGTATATCGCGTCGTGGCGGACCACGTTGCGAGAAGAGCGGCCAGCTGACGAAGTGTCCAGTTCTTTTCGAGCGTGAGCTGCCGCATGCCGATCTCCTCGAATGGGAACTCTATCGTCCGATAGCCATTCAACAGCAGGTGTCGCTCGGGCGCCCAGTATGGCTCGAGAGTTCCGCGGTTGAAATCGTGTAGAATCGACTGCAGCGCCGGATCGTCGAGCTGGGGATCGCCATAACCCCATACGGCGATGGCGCCCCCGGGCGCGAGCACGCGACGCGCTTCACTGAAAAACGCGGCGATGTCGAACCAGTGGAGAGCCTGCGCGGCGGTAACGAGATCGACCGACCGGTCAGGAAGCCCGCTCGATTCCGCCGGCGCGCAACGGTATTCCACGTTCGCCGCCGGTGCCGCGTGTCGCAGCTGCTCGGCGCTGCCATCGGTGGCGACGACCTGGTCGAAGTGACGCGCCAGCCCGAGCGCCGCCTGTCCACTGC
>JBGTEZ010000065.1:0-2983 GCA_041747535.1 Gemmatimonadaceae bacterium | reverse complement strand
GGTCTCGATGTGCGGCAGCTGGACCTGATAATTCGCTAGTTGAGGCATACGTCCATGTTTAAGGCGAAGGCTTACTCCGCTGCCAGTGCGGCATCGCCGCTGGCCGCCGATACGATCCCGCGGCGCGAGCCGACCGAGCGCGACGTGCAGATCGAAATCCACTTCTGTGGCGTCTGCCACTCCGACCTGCATGCCGTCCGCAACGAGTGGAGCAGCGTCATGCCCACCGGCTACCCGGTCGTCCCCGGCCATGAGATCGTCGGACGAGTCACCAAGGTCGGCTCGGCGGTGACCAGGTACAAGCCGGGCGACCTCGCCACGGTCGGCTGCCTGGTCGATTCGGACGGGACCTGCCCGAGTTGCCAGGCCGGGCTCGAGAATTTCTGCCCGAAGCTGACGCTCACGTTCAACTCGCCGGACAAGCACAAGACCGCTCCGGTCACCTACGGCGGTTACTCCGACAGCATCGTCGTCGACGAACGCTTCGTCCTGCGCGTTCCGTCGAACCTCGACCTCGCCGGGGCAGCACCACTCCTCTGCGCCGGGATCACGACCTATTCACCCCTCCGCCACTGGGGCGTTACCGAGGGCACGACTGTGGGGGTGGTGGGCTTAGGCGGGCTGGGACACATGGGAGTGAAGTTCGCCCGCGCGTTCGGAGCCCACGTCGTCGTTTTCACGACCTCGCCGGGCAAGAAGGAAGACGCGCTGCGTCTCGGTGCCGACGAAGTCGTCGTCTCCCGGAACGCCGACGAGATGCAGAAGCACGCCGGCAGCTTCGACTTCGTCCTCGACACCGTCTCCGCCGAGCACGACCTCAATCCGTTCCTCAATCTGCTCCGCCGCGATGGGAACCTCGTCCTCGTCGGTGCGCCGGCGAAGCCGCTTGCGCTCTCTGCATTCAGCCTGATCTTCGGCCGTCGCAGTGTGTCCGGCTCGAACATTGGTGGCATTCCCGAGACGCAGGAAATGCTGGACTTCTGCGGCCAACACGAAATCACGGCCGACGTGGAGGTCATTCCGGTCCAGCAGGTCAACGAGGCCTACGAGAGACTGGCCAGGTCCGATGTGAAATATCGCTTCTGCATCGACATGGCTTCGCTCAAGTCCGAGTGACCCCACACACATCGTGCTCAGGAACACGTGAATAAACCGCGCGGCAGGACTGCGCCTCATCCCATGCCAAAACACATAGGAATTGTCGCCGTCAGCGCGGAAGGCGCCTCGCTGTGCTACCGAACGATCTGCGCCGAGGGCACCTCGACTTTCGGACGACATTCACATCCGGAAGTCACGATGCATACCTATCCGCTGTCCGCCTACATGCGCCACATCGATGCCGGGCGGTGGGACGAGGTGGCCTCTATGCTTCTGGCTTCGGCCGAGAAGCTGGGCAGCGCTGGCGCCGATTTTCTGATCTGTCCCGACAACACTGCTCACCAGGCAATCGACCTGATCGGCGATCACTCGCCCCTACCCTGGCTGCACATCGCCGAAGAGGTCGCAGCCGTTGCCGCTCAGCGCGGGTTCCGTCGCCTGCTGATTCTCGGAACGAAATATCTCATGGAAGGTCCGGTGTACCCGGCCAGACTTCGCCCGAAGCAAATCGAATGCGAGATGCCGTCGGCGGACCACCGCGTCCGAATCAATGACTTTATTTTGAACGAGCTGGTATACGGGCGGTTCGAGGAATCGACGCGGTCGTATTTCGGTCAGGTCATTGCCGCGGGTAAAGCCCGCGGAGTCGATGCTGCCGTGCTCGGGTGCACGGAAATTCCGCTGCTCATGGACGGCACCAGCCCGCCGCTGCCGATTCTGGATTCCACGCGCATCCTGGCACGAGCCGCCTTACGCGAAGCGGCACACGACTCAAGTCCAACATAGTGACTGAGTCGATGGGGCACGAAGGCTTTCCGCTGCTCGATACAACTCGACTCCGATTGCGGCAATTCGTGGCGTCTGATCTGCCCGGGTTCCTCGCCTACCGAAATGATCCGGAGATCGCGCGCTACCAGAGCTGGGAGAGATACTCGGAGGCAGAAGGCCACGCCTTCCTGAGCCAGCAACTGCAAACCGTCCCGGGTACTCCGGGTGTCTGGTGCCAGTTCGCTCTCGAGCACAAGGCCACGGGTCGGTTGCTCGGAGATTGCGCCTTGCAGGTGGATGCGGCTGAGCAGCGGCAGGGACAGATCGGTTTCACGCTCGCCCGGGAGAACCAGGGCAAAGGTTTCGCGACGGAAGCGGTGGCGCGCCTGCTCGACTACGGGTTCTCTGAGCTGCTATTGCATCGGATCATCGCAATCACCGACAGTGAGAACACCGCCGCCGGCGCCTTGCTGGAGCGAGTCGGAATGCGGAGGGAAGGGCACTTCCGCCAGAACGTGTGGTTCAAGGGGCGTTGGGGAAGTGAGTACCTGTACGCGATGCTCGAGCACGAGTGGCAAGACCGGCGCCGGTAAAGTAGATCGTTTATCGTAAACTGGTCGATTCGCCCGGGAGGCGGATTCCATGAAAAAGTTCCTGATTCTCGCGCTGTCCCATTCGCTTGCCGCCCTGGCTGGCTTTGCCCTGGGCATTTACGCGCTGCCGATACTGACGGCGCCGGCCGCGCCCTCACAGGCAGAAGTCGCGTCGCAGAGCGCGCAAGCTGCGTACGCGGGCCAATTCCGGCGAGATCTGCAGGGCAGCGACTTGCTGCACTGGGGTGAAGGCACGGTCTCGGTCGGTCAGAGTCACATCACGTTCAGGGGCAAGCTCGCGCCGGGCCCGGATTACAAGCTGTACCTGTCACCGGAGTTCGTGGAGACGGAAAAGGATTTCGAACGCCTCAGAGATCAGATGGTACGCGTTGGCGACGTCAGGACTTTCGAGAACTTCATCGTGCCGGTCCCCGCGACCGTGGATCCGGGCAACTACAACACGGTGATCGTATGGTGCGAGTCATTCGCACAGTTCATCACCTCTGCACGCTATCAATAGACGT
>JBGTEZ010000064.1:0-6830 GCA_041747535.1 Gemmatimonadaceae bacterium | reverse complement strand
TTTCGCGACGGCTACGGCTTCGATCCCGTCAGGCTTCGGAATGAGGTGCGCGGCAAGCTCGGTGCGCACTGACCGGACCAGGCGCTTTCACTTGGTCCAGATCACGATGCTGCCACAGCCGCTGAGCGCTTCCTGGAATTGCGGCGGTTGTCCGGCCCCACTGTAGACTTCGATTCCCGCGATTTCCTTCGGGTCCACAAAGCCGTTTATATCGTCGGCGCTGAGATTCCGCATGTGGTGCCCATCGAGGTAAAACGCCGGGACGCACTCATCTCCGAAAGAGTTGCGCATTCCGATCATCGTATCGCCTAGTGGGCTGCGTTCCACGCTCAAGCCGGGCACCGTGCGGAAGAGATCCGATGTGACGATTGGTTTCCGCCTGGCGACGTCCTCTTCAGTCAGGTACCGCCCGACACCGCTGCGGCTGCGCTCGAGAAAGCCCCTGATGTCGCGCCCCCTGACGCGCGCGGCCACGATTCTCACCGTGTCGAGCACGGCCCTGAGCGTAGAGAGCGCCACCCGGAGGGGCGGAGCTCCAGCGACGACGTTTACCGCGCGGCGCTCGGGATAGTACCCGACGGCACGGACCTCCAGCATCCTCGTGCCGACCGGCACATCCACCAGCGCCCATTCCCCGCGCTGGTTGGCGCGGGTCTGTGGCCCGCCGGTGATGCCCACTTGCGCACCGGGCAGCGGCTGTCCGCCTACAGCCGCTGTCACCGTGCCGCTCAGACGTCCGTCGCCAAGTAACACCCGGCGGGTTGCAGTCGCGACACCTTCCACGCGCGTTGTGGTGTCCACCTGGACGACACTGCGCGTTGGCCCGAGATACAGATCGCGGCGCACCAGACCCTCCGAAGAGAGCTGCACTTCGATGAGATCAGTGCTGTCGGCGCCACGACTTGCGACCAGCGCCAGCATGCCGCCGCTCGGCACGTTACACATTGCGAACCAGCCGTTTTCTCCCGTTGTAGCGGCCAGGCGCGGCACGCGACGGACGAGTCCATTCGGAGTCAGCGAGAACTCGAGCCACTGCCCTGTCACTGTGACGCCGCTCATCGGCTCGGCGTCTCGCGCGTCCCGCACGACACCGACAAGCACACTGCTCGAATCCAGATTTGGCCGCGGGCCGCAGATGGCGGTACGGATCCGCAGCGGGGAAGGAATCGCCAGATCGGAGCGCACCGGCCGCTGTCCGCTTACGCTTATCTCCTGCAAAGGCGCATCTACCCCGATCGAATCGAGCAGCGGGTGGATGAAGCCAAGCTTGTACCGCCCGGCAGGAACCTCGCTGAGTGCGAAACGACCCAGGGAATCCGAAACCGCGGAGCGAATGAAACCTGGCTCACTGTCGTTGACCAGCTGCACCGTCGCGCCGGCGAGCGGCCGGCGAGCGATGCTGTCATGCACGACGCCACTGACGGTTGCGCCGGATGCGCGAGGAGTGGTGTCCCGCACCTGCGCCGTTGCCGGGCGAGCGAGCAACACGACGAATAGTAGTAGCCGGAAGTGCATACGATGCCGCCCGGAGCCGGGAGCTAGGGAACCTGACCGCTGGTGTCGAAAAAGAATCGCGTGAGATGAAAGAAGATAGGTGCCGCGAAGCAGAGGGAGTCAATCCGGTCGAGAATTCCGCCGTGACCCTCGATCAGGGTGCCGAAATCCTTGACGCCGCGATCACGCTTGATCGCGGCCATCACCAGTCCGCCCGAAAAGCCCATCACGCAGATGATGAAGGCCATCCCCGCCGCCTGCACCGGCGTAAACGGTGTCGCCCACCACACCGCTGCCCCGACCGCCGTCGCGGAAAGAATACCTCCGATCAAACCCTCCCACGTCTTGTTGGGGCTCACCACCGGGGCAACCTGGTGCCGGCCCAACAGCTTGCCCCAGACGTACTGAAGCACATCGCTCAGCTGCACCACCAACACCAGGAAGAACAGCAGGTTCGCGTTCTGCCCCTGAAATCCGGGGATCTCGAGCATTAACAGAGCAGGTGCGTGGCTCACGCAGTACACGCACACCATTAAAGCCCAGTTGACGGTCGAGGTGCGCGCCATGAAGTGGTCGATGTCCCCGGCCAGCACGCTGCGCACAGCGGTGAAGATGAAGCCGTAAACCGGAATCAGAATGGCGAATAGACCATACCATCCGATCCAGATCAGATAGTACTGGAGCGGGAGCAGCACGAAGAAGCTCCAGAACAACGCCTGATGGTCCGCAACCCGGGTCGGCGCAAGCGTGACGAACTCGCGCAGCGCCAGAAACGAGATGAGTGCGAACAGCAGGAGCGACCCCAGGCCTCCGGTCGCGACGGCGATGCCGAACACGGCGACCATTATCCACCACGCCCGGAGACGCGCATTCAGGTTCGCGACGGTAGCGCGCCCAGCTTCCCCCTTCACGCGCAGGGAAAGAATGAACCCGACGACGCTGCCGACGATCAGCGCGATCAGCACTCCGGAGAGGAGCAGGACCAGCGCGGGATCGAAGGACAGCTCGCTCAGCTCGCGCTCGAAGGGAAACGTCATCCGTGATGCTCTCTCAGCTTCTCCAGGGCGGAACGCGCACGCTCGAGGAACATTTCCTTGGGCTCATCGCGCCGCATCTCCATGGGCTCGCCGAATACCACCCGGCTCAACATCGGAACCGGCAGCATCTCTCCCTTGGGAAGGATTCTGTTCATGTTGTCCAGGTAGACCGGCACCAGCTGCACGTCGGGCTTGAGCTGGCAGAGATGATACAGTCCGCTCTTGAATGGCGATATCTCGTCTCCGGTCCCGCGGGTTCCTTCCGGAAAGACGATTATCGAGCTCTCCGTCCCCATCTCCTGCGCCATTTGCTCGATAGCGGCTCGCGCGGCGATGCGCTTCTCCGGAGCGCTCGCGGACCGCGGAGTTCGCTCGATCAGGATTCCCCTGAAGATTCTGGCGGACAGATATCGCCTCACCCGCCCCTTCGTCCAGTAATCACGGCCCGCTACCGGTCGCGTCCTCGCGCGCAGACGCAGAGGAAGTGCCGACCACACCACGATGAAATCGAGATGGCTGGTGTGATTGGCGAAAAAAATCCGCTGCGCGTCATCGTCGATCGGCGTGGTCCATACGGCGCGCGCGCCGCTGATCACCTTCGCCAGCCTGACCAGAACGCGGGCGATCACCGGCTCTCGAGCTCCGCGGCGAGCCGCGCCAGCCGGCGCGCCAGCGTAACGATGGAGCCGGCGACCACGATGACGAGCGCCACCCAAATCGCTCGGGCGCTCCCGAAGCGCGCGTGCTCGATCGCTCCGAGAAGACATCCCAGCGTGACGACGAACATCCGGTGCTGCTTCGCCATCGGTCCGATGAACAGCTGCTGCGCCCCCAGTGAGCCGGCCAGCACCCGGAGATACGCGGTCAGTACGGCGAGAACAGCGGCCGACCAGCCCAGCACAACACCGTACCGCATTGTCACCACCGCGTAGCCCGCCCCGACGAGGATTGCGACGTCAGCGACGCGGTCGGGAATCTCGTTGTAGAGATCTCCCAGCTTGCTCTTGAATCCTCCTTCGACTGCCAGCAGGCCGTCGAGCATGTTGCAGAGCAGGCGCAGCTGGATCAGGGCGGCGGCCGCGACCAGCAGGTGCCAGTTGCCGCCGGCACCAAAGCGCCAGAGCGCGAACCCGGCGCCGATCCCGAAGACGATCGACAGCACCGAGATGCCATTTGGCCGAAACCCGACGTTGGCGAGCGTGCTCGCGAGCGCTCGTGGCCAACGCTGCTCCCGGGTTCGCAAATATCGCCGGGGACTCTCCGCCAACGCCTGAATCCTCGGCGTTATCGGGACCGGCGCGCCTGCGGAAGCCCGCGCGTGATCCTGAGCGCGTTCTCGTAGTACAACTTCTTCAATACAGAGTCGGGCAGCTTGATCCCGTACAGCTTCCAGAACGCGTGGTAGTCGCGGTAGTACTCGAAGTAGTCATCCTGAGTCTCGAACACCCGCCAATAGAACGGATACTCCTCCGGCTGGAATGAATCCTTCCCGAAGAGAATGCGGTCCTGGAACCTGATGAAGAAGTCGTGCGCGGTCCTCGGCTGCCGACCGATGTCGTAGAGAATGGCGCCGACTTCGGTGTACACGTTCGGCCTTTCCGTCAGCAGCCTGCCGAGGCGGCCGAGGTTGTTGGCGTGCCAGCCCATGTGCGCGGCGACGAATGTCGTGCGCGGATGGTTGCGAAACAGATTGTCGCGCTCCGTCATGAGCTGATCGAAGCCGGGGAACTGCGCGGGCGGATAGCGCCGTTGTGGAAACAGCGCCAGCTCCAGCCACCGCTCGTTGGTGTAGTCGATCGAGTCCCTGAAGAACTCCTGCGGATCGGCCGTGTGGATGAACACCGGAACCCCGAGCCTCGCGCACTCCCTCCATACGGGATCGAGATCGGAGTCGTCGATGCGAAGGCGCGATCCATTGGCCTTTTTCAGGGAAAGCCCCAGGCCCTTCGAGATCTCGCCCACTCCCACCGCCCCCGCTGCTATATCGGCGCGGAGCTGCGCAATTGCCTTTTCTGCCCAGCCGGGGCCGACATTCCGGAAATCGATCCCGGCGAGAACGCGCACCCGGTCCTTCGACCGCGGAGAGGAGCTGATTATTTGAATGGCGCGCTGAAGCTGCTCACCCGAAAAGTTGTCAGCCGACACGATGACACCGATGTTGAGACCGTCGAGCACCGCGACGAGTCTCGAGACCGAGTCAGGCGATGCGAGCCAGTTTCGGACGTGGCCGTGGAAGTCAATCGCCGGATATTTCGCCCTCGGCACCAGGTGCACGCCGGTGACGAGAGTCGAGCGCGGGCGATAATCGAGGATGCTCGGCGGGGGAATCTGCGGAGCCAGGCACCGGCCCGGCCTGATCTCGGTCATCCCGGGTGGACATGATTCGCCCGGACCAATCGGCGTGCCCTGGTTACCAGCGCCGGGTTGCGCCGCCGCGATGCTCGGCGAGGACAGCAGCAAACCGAGCGCGACGCCGACGGTACGGAGAATTGCTTTCATCATCGGGCGCGCGTGAGAGTGAAGATCACGGGACGATGATCAGATGCTTCGGTCTCGACGACTGTGGCGCTGACACAGCGCCAGCCGACGGGCAGAAGCAGATAATCGATTCTCTTGATCGGCCGGTCCGCCGGATACGTGAGTCCCGGCCCCTGCCCGCATTCCGGCCATGCATCGCGAAGCGGACTGCCACGCACCATCTCGATCACCGCGCTGCCCGGCTCGGCGTTGAGATCGCCACCCACCAACGTCGACCTGCGCGCGTCGATGATGGAACGCGTTGCAAGCCTGAGTATCGTCGTCATCTCCTGCCGGCGATAGAAATCCTCGCGGGACGCATCGATGTGCGTATTCAGAATTTCGAGTGGCGCGCCCTGCACCTGGATTACCGCCTGCAGCGCTCCGCGTGGCTCGTACACTCCCCCCGATCGTTCCTGCGGCGGATCGACGGGAAGCCTGATGAGCGAGTCCCTGTTGATCGGCCACCGGGAGAGAACGGCGATCCCGTAGTCCCCGCCCTGATAGTCGAGCGTCTTTCCGAATGCGGCGTGGAAACCGGTGAGGCGGGAAAGTACTTCGAGCTGATCGACGTTCCCCGATCGCGTCGTTCGGCGATCGACTTCCTGCAGAAGCGCGAGATCGGCTCCGGTCGAGCGCACGAGCTCCGCGACTCTGGCGAGGTTGTCGACTCCCTTGGCGTCCTTGCCCGCATGGATGTTGTAGACGAGGACCCGGACTTGCCGGCCGGTGTCACGTGAGCGCAGGGACGCGCACGCCAGACCCGTAAGGGCGAGCGAAGCAAGGACAACTTTCGAGAGCAGAGTGCGCATGGTCACCTGTTCAGGCAAAGGTGGTGCTGCTAGACGCGTCGCATTCGCAGGACCTGATTGACCGCTTCGATGTCGGCCTCTATCTCCGGGCTCACCGGCTCATCCCCCTCGCGCGGGTGGTCCGGCGCGAGGACTCCTCTCGCCACCGCGAGCGCGTCGTGCGCGCCGGCCACAGCGAGGAGGTCGCCGCTGTAAATGATCTCGCGTCCGAGCGGGTTGGGAATTTGCTCTTTGCCGCGCCGGATCGCCAACACGGTTGCGCCAGTGGCTCCTCGCAGGTTGAGCGACGCGAGGCTGCGCCCCGCCGCCAGACTTTGAGGCGTGACCCGGATCGCGATCGGCTCACCCAGCCCGGGGACGATGGTGTTTGCCAGCTTGAGCCACTTGGTGTCGGGCTGCGCCGACTCCGTCGACGCCATCTGGTGCGCCAAAGCCGATGCGATGATCTGGGCGCCTGCCCGGGCATGGCCCTGCAGGTTGGAGGCGTTGCGCCACAGCATGAGGAAGAGGCCGAGCGTCAGCACTCCAAATACCGCGGCGCCCTGGTTCCGCGGCAGAAATGGCTGCGTGATCGCGACGACCGGAACTCCGACGCCAATCACGACCGCAATCTGAACGACGATCACGAGCGCGCGGCGCGGCGCGTCCGCCGCATCGACCTTTCCCGGCTGAACTTCGGGAAATGCTCTGGTGGCGAGGATTCTCCCCAGCGCCCGCGCGCTCGTGATGACGCCGTACATGAGAGGGACGATGATGACGCCTCCCGCAAGAGCGAGCAGCAACCTGACCTGCGATGGCGACAGTCCGGTGATTCTGTCTGCCAACGCAGTCACTCTCTCGATCTCGAGGTTCGCGCCGATGACGACCGCGATCAGCAGCACCGCGTCCAGAAGAATCACGCGAATCACGCGGTTCGTGGCCGAGCGCCCCGCGGGAGCGCGCGGCGCGCTGCGCACGCGCTCGATCCAGG
>JBGTEZ010000063.1:0-24443 GCA_041747535.1 Gemmatimonadaceae bacterium | reverse complement strand
TCCGCGTCCGGGTTCGGGCCCCATCTCGCCGCCGCCCGCGCCAACGCCGATGAGTTTCTCTACTCCGTAGGCTCGCGCTTCACCAACATCCAGCGGCCGCCACGGATCATTCACGCGCGGAAGCAATTCGGTCACTACGCGCTGACGCCGTCGGGCGTCTTCAACGACACCACCGTCTGGCTCGCGAACGGACCGGACAGCTCGAGGCTCTTCGGCAACGAAGGAAAATTCGTCACCGACCGCTACATCGTACAGGCGACGCTATCGAATACCCTCCCGAATGAGCTTACAGAATCGCGCGAGATCGTCCGCCTCAGGAAGCTCACCGACAGCGAGTACGAGTGGTACACCAACGTCGATGTCGCGCTGGGACGGATTCGCGCCCAGGATATCAGCAACGTCCTCGCTCGTACGCTCGCCGCCGGCGAAGGAAAATCACCGGCGGCCATCCGCGCCGACTACAACGCCGGCTTCCCCCGCACCGCTCTGGCTCTGGGCAGACTCTTCACGATCGACACCCTCCGCACGGCGCACGACGCCGAGGGCGCGACCACCTATGACATCGCGATTCGCCTGACCCCGGCAACTCTGAAGGCGACGATGCCCAACTACGCCGCCTACATCGAGAAGTACATCAGCAAGGGCCGCTACCGTGTGACTCTCGCCGACAGAACGGGTGCCAGGTGGCTCGAGGCGTGGGCTTCCGATTACTACGTGCATTTCAGGGTACGGAGCAAGAGCGGTCACTTCGCGCCGCTCGAGGGCCCGGTGCGCGAGATGCCGCGCGCCCTGACCATCAGCATCGACATGTCGATGCGCATCCTCGTGTTCACGGTTGGCTGGAACAACATGGCCGGGGAGTTCAACATCATCGAGACTCCCGACGAGCGTGGCTGGGGGATGCGCTTCGCAAAGGAGCCGGCGTGGCGGCTCCCACCCTCGGTCGGGTACCTGCTCAAGTCGGCGTTGCGGCGGCCGTTTCAGGGAAACGGGATTCCGATCCGCATCTCGATCAAGGATTATCCGGGCTCGCAAACACTTCTCAACCGGCGTCTCAGTCTCACGGTGAGAGAGAGTGGAATTCTCCGTTTTCTGAATCGCCTCAGCGGAACCGCGGTCGGGGATTTTCTCGGGCCCTCGGAGAGAGAGGCCAACCGATTCAATGCGGACGCATTCAGGGCGCTCCGAACGGACGTCGCCGCGTTACTTCAATAGCCCAAAGAACGACGTCTCGGGAGAGCGTCACGACCCTATTTTCTTTTCCCGCCGATTCAGTATTCCCGGTTCGGCTGGGATCCCGCACCCGCGGGAACTCCGGATTGGACGAACGGCGCCAGAATTCCCTTCCACAGAGCGTAGCCTCGCTCGTTCATGTGCAGCCTGTCCGGCGTGAACAGCTCCTCCCGCGGCCGGCCATCCGGACCGAGCATTGGGTTGAAGACGTCCACGTACAAAAGCCTCGGATCGCTGGCGGCGTAACGGCGAATCATCGCATTGGTTTCCCGCATCCTTCCCACCAGCGCCCACCGGGATCCGCTCGGCTTGATGGAGATGAAGGCGATCCGCGCCGTGGGTAAGGTTTGCCATACCAGCTCGACGAACGCCTGATAGTCGCGGAATATTTCCGTCGGAGATCTCCCCGCTGCGAGATCGTTGTCCCCGGCGTACAGGACGATCAGCCGAGGGCGGTAGCGGATGACGATGCGCGGAGCGTAATGCAGGACATCATCGAGCTGCGAGCCACCGAACCCGCGGGGGATGACGTGCACGCCCGGAAAGCTCTCATCGAGCCCTTCCCAAAGGCGGATCGACGAGCTGCCAACGAAAAGCGTACCGCCTGGCGGTTGCGGGTCGAGACTGTCAGCTAGTTCAAATGCCATGATCTCATCCCCAAACTCCCGAGGGCGGGCGACGGAAATTCTGCGGGGGTAGTCAGGTAGGCCGGAGACTCCAGAGTCCGCCGCCACGGCACCGGGCTCGGTCCGCGTGGGTTGGGGTGTTCCCGGCCGGCGCGGGTAGTCGCGTCGCTCGCCGTCAGCGGGCGCTGGGATCGGACTCGGCGGGGTAGCAGGAGCAGCCGAGACGGTCTTGTCCGTCGGGACATCGACTGGTCCAGGCGCTGAAGCCGGTGTCCGGGTGGGCGCTCCCGCACACGCGCCAAGCAGGAGTACCGTGGTGAGAAGGCTGGCTGGTCGCATGCCCGAACAATAGCGCGGAGAATAACGGCTGCCAATCAGATCCTCGCCACCCTGGGCTCTGGCACGCTGCGGGTAGCGGTTCCGGGCTGTAACTTTATGGCTGAGGTGAAGTTACGGGCACTGGGTCGTCTTTATCCCGATTTTAGTGAGTAACCCCTACACGGTCGGCTCATGTTGATGACGATGACTGCAACCGACAATCTCGAAACCGCGCGCCGGTATCTCGAAGCACTCGAGACAGGAGCGCATGGTGACTCCCTTGCGGAGTTCTTCACCAAGGATGTCGTTCAGGAAGAATTCCCGAACCGGCTCTCGCCGATCGGCGTGCACCGCAACCTGAATGCGATCCTCGACGCCGCGCGAAAGGGGCGCAAGGTGATCCGCGCGCAGAAGTTCGAGATCATGAATTCGATCGCCGACGGCGACCGCGTCGCGCTCGAGGTCTTCTGGAGCGGACTCCTCGCCGTCCCTGTCGATACGCTGCCGGCCGACGCGCAGATCCGGGCGCATTTCTCGATGTGGCTCGAGTTCAAGGACGGAAAGATCAATCGTCAGCACAACTACGATTGCTTTGATCCGTGGTGGGTGTAGCCGCAAAAGACAAACGCCGCAATCTCTAAAGAGGTTGCGGCGATTCTATTGGTGGTTTCCCACCTAATCGTGCCACGCGCGCCGTCATTGGAACTCTACGTCCTACCGAACAGCGGCGGGCAACAAATCAGTTTTTGTGAATCAGTGGAGCTGAGGGGGATCGAACCCCTGACCTCTGCAGTGCGATTGCAGCGCTCTCCCAGCTGAGCTACAGCCCCGCGCGAACGCGACGGACTGTCCCGGCAACTGGTGGGGCTGATCCGTCGCACCGGATCAAAGCAAAAGCCCCGAGGAACAACGCGGGGCCGCTCTTCAAGTAAACTAGCGGGTCCGCAGCGAAAGTCAAGGGAAAACCAAAGTCTCAGGCTTGTAACTCTTTGTCCGGCTTAAACATACTTCGCCGGCTTACCACCCAAGACTACCGAGCAGAGAGAAGGTAACTACGGCTGAGGTCGGTTTGAACTGCAACCGATATGGCTGCCCGCTGACCGCTATCCGCTGAAAGCTGTCCGCTGCGATCATCGGGACGTACCGAGCACCGGTCGAGGAAACCAATGCCAGTTCCCTAGGCATGGGTTCGTTGCGTCCCTCCGTGGTAAAGCTGGGGGCGTTCAGCGGATAGCGGGCAGCGGGCAGCATATCAGTACGCCTTCATCGATTCCCCAAGCCCTGAAATAGCCTCAGGTATATTACGCCCTCATGTCGCTAACCCTTCGCTTCCTCGGCACTTCGGCGTCGCGCCCCACCGTCGAGCGAAACGTCTCGTCCATCGCCGTCGTACGCGAAGGCGAAACGCTGATGTTCGATTGCGGCGAAGGAACTCAGCGGCAGATGATGCGTTACGGGATCAGCTTCTCCCTCTCCGACATCTTCTTTACCCACATGCACGCCGACCACATACTCGGCGTCACCGGATTATTGCGGACATTAGCGCTTCAGGGCCGCACCGAAGCTATGAATCTTTATGGACCCCTCGGCTCGGAAAAGATGTTGTGGCGCGCGATCACTCTGGGTAGCGAAAAGCAGCACTTTCCGATCAATGTCTTCGAGCTGACTCCCGACACGCCGCTCAAACGGCAGGGATACGCGGTGATTCCGTTCGCGGTCGAGCACGGCGACCGCACGGCCCTCGGATACCACATCGCGGAAGAGACCCGGCTCGGCCGCTTCAACCCGGACAAAGCGCGCGAGCTGGGGATTCCCGAAGGACCGCTCTGGGGAAGCATCCACAAAGGAAAGTCCGTCCGGCTCGAGAGCGGTCGAGAGGTTCAACCTTCCGAGTTGGTGGGCCCAACCCGCCCCGGACGGAGGGTCGTGATAACGGGGGATTCACGACCGTCGGAGGCAACCGTCGCAGCCGCGTCAGGAGCTGACGTCCTCGTGCACGAGGCGACATTCGCCGAAGAAGAAGTACAGCGCGCGCTGGAGACGAGCCACTCCACCGCGCGCGAAGCAGCCGAAGTGGCATTGAAGGCCGCGGTGAAGAAGCTGGTGCTGACGCACGTCTCGGCGCGGTACTCGCGAGATACAGCCGATCTCGAGCGAGAGGCGAAGGCGATCTTTCCCGCGACGGTGATCGCGCGCGATGGAATGGAGATCGAGATCCCCTTTGAAACGGCCGAATAGCTTCTCGAGAGGAAGCAGCCGATCAGGAGAGGGAACTCGCTCACGCTGGTGACATCGCGGATGGAAAGACTTGACCGGGCCAGGCCAACCCGCCACAGTACGGAGATGGACAAGACCCCCATTCCGAATCGAGCGAATCCTGTGGACGCGGTGCGTAGCTTCACGATCGCAGAAGCAAATCGCACGCTGCCGCTGGTGTCGAGGATCGTCGACGACCTGGTGCGCGGACATCGCAGCTGGGAAGACAAGGTCCGCGAGTTCGAGCTGGCAACCGTCGGATCGAGCCCGGAACGGCCGGACGCGATGGCGGAGCTACTTCAGATCGAGGCGCAGCGGCTGGCAGTGGAGATCGAGGGATACATCGCCGAGCTCGCCGAGCTTGGCGTCGTGTGCAAGAGCATGGATACGGGGCTGGTGGATTTCCCCGGCCTGCGCGACGGAAAACGAGTCTACTACTGCTGGATGCTCGGCGAGCCGAAAATCCAATACTGGCACGAGCTCGACGCGGGGTTCGTCGGTAGACAGAAGATCGAACCCGAGCTGGTCGAGTCGCGCTGAGGATAATCACAATCGCGCGGACACCGGGACTCGCTACTATCACTCATCACTGTTGACTCAACACTTGGATTCCCTCTACTCCGTCTCGTACTTTCGACGCACACACCCGAGCAGAACATCATAATGTCCAGAGTAATCAAGCCGTTCCTCTCCCCCGATGGCACGAACTGGGGCGTCGAGATTCAGGTCCCCGGTGCGAGTAACGCAATGGTGGTATTCCATCATCCCGCCGGGAAAACGTCGCGGCTCGACCGCTACGCCTGGGAGATCTGGACCGGACCGGAGTCGCGCAACGTCACGTCGCGCGTGTCGCGCGAGAAAGTGATGCAGTCTCTCACCGATGAAAAGCTGCAGCTGCTGTTCCGGCGCTCGATGCCAATATCGAACCCGCGCCCTCTTATCGACCGCGCCTCTTAGGTTCGCGTCGTTAACGCAAAAACGGTAAACGCCAGAACGGTAAACTCAAAACGCGCCGTACGCGTCTAGCGTTTGCTCTCCGCGACTCTCTCCTGTAACCGTCGCTCCCGTCTTTCCTTGGCCGCATTGAACCGTCTGACCTCATCCGGCGTCTCCGGCCTGAGCGGCGGTACCGGCACCGGCTTCCCGTTTCGATCGATGGCGACGAAAGTCAGGTAGCAGGAGTTGGTGTGCCGCTTGAGCCCCGTGAGGAGGTTTTCCGTCTCCACGCGCACGCCTATCTCCATCGACGTCCTTCCGACGAAGTTGACGCTCGACTTCATGATTACCAGGTCACCGACGTGAATCGGCTCGCGAAAATCGACTCGATCCACCGACACCGTCACACACGCCAGGCGCGCGTGCCGGATCGCCGAGACCGCGGCGGTGGTGTCCATCATCGATAGCATCACTCCACCAAAGACGTGGCCGAGGACGTTGGCGTGCTGCGGCATCATGAGCTGCGCGGTTTCGTGCTGAGTCTCGCTGACCGCGCGCGCTTCGGGTTTCCACTGGGTCACGCGCGCCGTCCGTCAGGCCTCGAGGGGCCGAGAACGGGCATCCTTTTCGGGAGGTGCCGCTCGCGCGCCACCTGCTTGATGGCGCCGCCGTACCCGGTCGCTTCGTCGAACGCGTTCGAAAGAGCGGACCGCGTTTTCGCATCGATGACCGGCTTGTCGAGCCAGAAGATCTGGACGAAGCCCGATGCGATCATTCCGAGCTTCCATTCCCTCCCGCCGCGATCCCGCAAGAACAGCGCGTTGCTTTTGCGCGTCGAATCGTAGCGCGTCACGACATCGTATCCGTCGTGCTTCCATTTGCGAGTCGCGATCCCACCCTCGCCGACTGCCTCTTTCACCGTGGAGTCGTCGACCACGTGCTCGAGGGTCACGCGCTTGCCGCTCCGGATATCGACGACAGTGCGGGTTGTGTCCTCCTGATCCACTCCTTCGGCTCGACCCACCGACAACCGGTGCTCGAGCGCGACGTACGCGCCAAGAATGTTGAGCACGTCCGTCTCGCCAACCGCGGCGACGTCGACTTCTTCGTTCGGGTCCTCATTGGGGGCCAGCGGAGCCGAACGCGGGTTCCTCCGCCGGTAGTCGTTTGCTAACGCCAGGACGGCGGAATCTTCGAAGATCACCGAGGAATCGCCCGACGCGAGCTCACGCCGGAACACGCGCTCGGCCGCAAAAAGGGCGCGCGGGTACGAGTAGTCCACCTCGCCAACGTACACTTCGTAGTACCGGCCTCCGGTCCGCGCGAGAATGAGCGGGGACCCTCGGATCTTGAGCCCCCGATGGTTGCTCTGGACCCAGTAGGTCTGATCACCGGCCGACACCAGGAACTCTGCAAGGGGTGGCGGCGGCGGCGGGAGCGCGCACCCTCCGACGAGTGCTATGCCAATGAATGGAAGAGATCGCATTGTTGTCCAAATATATACCGACCAGCGACTTACGATCTGTTGCGGGCGCGTGATTAGATTCCTCACAATCCCCGTCCATACCATAGATATCATGCTCCTGCAGAAGCTCATTCCGCTCCTGTTCGTCATCGCTGCAATCGCCTGTTCCGGCGCGCGCGATGCGTCGTCCGCCAATCCGCTCCCCGCCGGCGGCGCAATCACTTCAACGGTGACGGCGGACACCGCTACCGAGGGCGGCCCGATCGCGGCCGGAGCCGCGGTTGCCTCCGGTACGCCCGCCGGAACTGTTCCGGGTTCGCAGGTGACACCGGTTGCATCTGCCGCAACGACTCCCGCGACCGCAGCTTCGGCGGTTTTTCCTCCGGCACGACCACTTGCAGCCGGCCAGCACCCGACTTCTCCCGTTCTCGACTCGCTCATGCGCGGCACGCTCGCGGCGCGCGGACTCTACGTCTTTCGTTACGCGGTGAACAGTCGCCGGCTCAGGCACCTGATCGGCATCTCGGATTCCACGGAGATCAACGCGCTCGTTCTTGACGTGAAGGATGAGTTCGGGCTGAACTTCAATCCCAGCGATCCACTGCTGAAGAAGAACGCCGGCTCCCAGGCGAACCTTCGCAACCTCAAGGAGCTCGTCGACACTATCCGCGCGCACGGCATCCTGCCGATTGCGCGCATCGTGGTCTTCAAGGATTCGGTCACGGCGCGCGTCAATCCGCAGCATACGATTCGCCAGCCCGATGGATCGCCGTGGCGCGACAAACAGGGTCTTACCTGGGTGAATCCCTACGCGAACGAGATCTGGGAGTACAATCTGCGCGTCGGCGATGAAGCGATCAGGATGGGATTCGGGGAGATCCAGTTCGATTACATCCGCTTCCCCGAGCCTTACAAGAGTCTTCCGAAGCAGATTTTCCCCGGACAGGCCGGACGCAGCAAGCCGCAGGTGCTCGCCGAATTTCTCAGTGCCGCGCGCGCGCGATATGGGAAGGCGGGTGTGCGCACGACCGCCGATGTCTTCGGGCTGGTGACCACCGTGAATGGCGCGCTCGAGATCGGGCAGGCATGGGAGCCGCTCGCCAAGGCGGTGGACGTGATGCTGCCGATGGTCTACCCCTCCCACTATCCGCGCGGATCATTCAACATCGATCGGCCGAACGCTCAGCCTTACGACATCATCCACATCGCGATCTCGCGGGCTCGTGAGCGTAACGCGAAGCTCGGCATCACCGGCGAGCACGTGCGGCCGTGGCTCCAGGCCTTCAGCATCGGCGCGCCGAAATACGGAGCGCGGGAGATCGAGGAGCAGAAGCGGGCCGTCTACGACTCGGGTTACGATGGGTGGGTGATGTGGGAGCCGGGCTCACGGTACGACGTCTTTCTGCCGGCGCTGGAGAAGACTTTCGTGTCGAGGAAGAAGGTGCCGGCCGTGCCCGTCGGGAAGCGAAGCGGAGAGTAGAGCAACGGCAACGGCGAAAGCAACTGCTGAGGGGAACGGGTACGAGGTGAGAGTAGCGTAGGTGGCAGGTAGATAGGTCACTACCTCACGACTTATCCCAGTATTCTGACAGCAACTGCTGGCGCATTCGCCGGTGGCGGTTCGCCTAACAGGAAAGTCGGCGTGCAGTGACCTGCAAACCTTCTACATGTGCTACTCCCACCTCGTACCCGTTCCCCTCCGCAGTTGCAGTTGTCGTTGCTGTTGCTGTTGCTGTTGCTGTCTTGGCGCTACATGATCGCCCCGCCATTTCAACCTATATTATGCCCGCATGACGACTACCGTCTCCATCGCCGGCATGACCTGCGCGCACTGCGTCCGGGCGGTGTTTACATCGCTCGCCGGCGTACCGGGAATCGAGCGGGCTGACGTCTCGATCGGCAAGGCGGTGGTCGAGCACGACGCGAGCGTAACTCAGGAAGCAATCAGTGATGCGATCGCCGTCGCCGGGTACGAGGTGACTGGCGCGGCGAAGAGCAGGCGCACTCTCCCGCTCGCGTGAAAACCCCCGGTCACAATCCTCAGTTCGATCCCGATGCCGGCCGGCCGCTGGCGGCGCTGGTCGCGCCTGATATTCTCGAGCTGCTCGACGAGACTCCCGAAGCGCTGGCGAAGGAGACCGAGGAGATGCACGCCGCGGATCTCGCCAATATTGCCGAGGCTCTGCCCCGCGACAGAGTAGCGGCATTCATCTCTGCGCTTCCGGTCGAAAGAGCCGCCGACGTTCTCGAGTACCTCGACGAAGACCTGCGCACCGAGCTGCTCGAGACGATGAGCGCGCGCCAGGCGGCCGAGCTCGTCACGGAGATGACGCCGGACGACCGCGCCGATGCGCTCGAGGACCTGGAAGAAGAAAGCGCGGACGAGATCCTCCTCGAGATCCCGGCGGCCGAGCGAGCGGAAACGGAGAGGCTGCTCGCATACGAGCCGGACACAGCCGGCGGACTGATGACCACGGAGTTCGTCTCCGTATCAGAAGACACACCGGTGGAGGAAGCGCTGGCGGCGGTCAGGCGGATTGCGCGGTCCGAGCGGCGTGAAGCCATGAACGCCATCTATACCACCGATGGCGCGGGACGGGTGCGCGGAGTGATGTCGCTGCGCGAGCTGCTGGCGGCGCCCGAGGGAGCGAAGGTATCGGAGATCGCATGGGAGGAAGTCGTCACCGTTCCGATCGACGCCGACCGTGAGCAGGTCGCTCGACTGACGGCGGAGTACGATCTCGTCGCCGTACCTGTCGTCGATGATGAGGGAGTGATTCAGGGCGTGGTGACGGTCGACGACGTCATCGACGCGCTCGTCGAGGAGCACACCGAAGACGTTCAGCGGTTCGGCGGTATGCAGGCGCTCGAGGAGCCGTACTCGCAGATCGGATTCGGAACGGCGATCATGAAGCGCGCGCCCTGGCTTGCCGCGCTCCTTGTCGGTGAGATGCTGACCACTTTTCCGATGAAGTTCTTCGAGGAAGAGCTGCAGAAGGCGATCGTCCTCGGGCTGTTCATTCCGCTCATCATCAGCTCCGGCGGAAATTCAGGCTCGCAGGCGACGTCGCTCATCATCCGCTCGCTTGCTCTCGAGGAGATCAGGCTCAAGGACTGGTGGCGGATTTTCCGGCGCGAGATTCTGTTCGGCGTCGCGCTGGGGCTGATACTCGGGGTGCTCGGCATGCTGCGCGTGATCGTCTGGCAGCAGCTGGGAATCGGCGGGGGTTACGGCGAGCACTATATGCTGATCGCGCTTACGGTCGGAATAGCGCTGCTCGGCGTCGTGACCTTCGGCTCGCTCGCGGGTGCGATGCTGCCGTTCATCATGAAGCGCATCGGATTCGATCCGGCGAGCGCGAGCGCGCCATTCGTGGCGACGCTCGTCGATGTCTCGGGCCTCACGCTCTATTTCTACGTCGCGCTGCTCCTCTTGCGCGGAACCCTGCTCTAGCGCTCGCGGTAAGCCCGGCGATCAGAGCGTCGGAATCAGCCCTACGCGAACGGCATATCGCACTACGCTTACGACATCCCGTACTCCGAGCCGCTTCATGATTTCGCCGCGATGGCTTTCGACCGTTTTCACGCTGAGCCCGAGTCGCTTCGCGAACGCGAGTGCGCAATCCCTCCGCGACCAGTTTTAGAACTTCGATCTGACGGTCGGTGAGCTTGTACAACGGGCCGCGGACGGCGAGCGCATCCGTGATCGACGAAACGAGAAGACTGAGATACTCCTTGAGAATGAGATTCTCGGCCCCCGCGCGAATGGCGGCGATGCACTGAGTGCCCGACAGGGTGCGCGTGACGATGATGAAGGGAGCCGTCGGGCGTACCGCGCGCACCAGCTCCAGGGCTTCGCGCGAATCGATTCTCGGGAGCGACTGATCCGACAGCACGACGTCGGGTGCAAAACCATGGAGGGCGGCGGTAAATGCTTCGACTGAGTCCACGCGCTCTATTGTCGTCGCCATAGTGGAGCGCTGGAGCTCTCTCGCGATGAGCTCGGCGTCAATCTCACTGTCTCCCTTCGTAGCTCATCAGGAGCCAGGCAGCGAACGCAAATGCCGTGACGCCGGTCCCCCTTGCCTGGAGAGTTAGGCTCGCCTAACTTATAATTGCGTCACTACATACTCTCGGGTTGGCTTGAGCGACATGCGATACTCTTTTCTTCTGTTCTGCCTGACCACGGCCGGACCACTGGCGGCGCAGGCTCCGGTCCCCGGGCCGGAGCGCGACACACCGGGCCCTATCGAAGACAACAGCTTCCTCGTCGAGGAGGCCTACAACCAGGAACGCGGAGTGGTGCAGCACGCCAACACTTTTTCCAGATCGGCGGGGAGTCCGGCGTGGACTTACACGTTCACCCAGGAGTGGCCGCTGGGCGGGCAGAAGAACCAGCTCAGTTACACCTTGCCGGTGGCCCGCAACGATGATCCTGCCGGGGAAAAGACGGGGATCGGAGATATCGCCTTGAACTATCGCTACCAGATCGGCGGTGGCGAGGGAGTGCGGTTTGCGTTCGCGCCACGTGCGACGCTGATCCTGCCCACCGGCTCCAGCCGCCGCGGCCTTGGCGCCGGAGGAACCGGCTTCCAGTTCAATTTTCCATTGAGCGCGAAGCTTTCGCGGGCCTTCGTGGCGCATTCCAACGCCGGGCTCACCAATACGCCCCGCGCCCGCGACACCTTCGGCAACGTTGCCGCGGCCCGCAGCTACTCTCTCGGGCAGAGCATCATCTGGCTCACCCATCCCAGGCTGAACCTGATGCTCGAGAGCACCTGGACAGCATCGCATGACGTGGCAGGCGCCGGGCAGACTCGGCGCAGCACGGAGTTTCTGCTGTCTCCCGGATTGCGCGGTGCGATCGACTTGCCGTCCGGCCTCCAGATCGTCCCGGGTCTTGCATTTCCGTTCGGCGTGGGCGGTTCTCGCGGCGAGCGAGCGGTGTACGCGTATCTGAGCTTCGAGCACTCCTTTTCCGGGCGGTCTCCTTGAGCGCGGACCAGGGAGTTTCCCGTCGCACTTTTCTCCGCGCCGGGATTGGAGGGGCGGGCGTACTGGGGGCGGCGGCCCTGTCACTGCCGGATGTCGTCTACCCGGCAACTCCTTCAGAGCAGACACCGGTCGCGCACGCGATGCACGCCGACGGCGCGCACCCGATGCCCGCCGTCGTCGGTGAGGTAGACCACGCGGCCAATGGATTCAATCCGACGAAGGTGCTGACCGATTTCGACACCGGCATGGTCAGCACGATAGCGAACGGCCAGACTCTGCGCGAGTACACGCTGCGGGTCGAGAACAAGACGATCGAAGTCGTGCCGGGTGTGGAGTTCGCCGCCTGGACTTACAACGGCCGGATCCCCGGTCCGACGATCCGCGTGCGCGAGGGCGACCGCGTTCGCCTCACTCTCCTCAACACCGGAGACCACCCTCACAGCATTCATTTTCATGGCATCCATCCGGGTCTGCTCGACGGCGTGTTCGATGCGCGGTCGGGGGTCGTTGCCCCGGGCGGGCGTCACGTCTACGAGTTCGACGCCGAGCCGTTCGGCTTTCACCTATATCACTGCCACACGGCGCCGCTGGCGAAACACATCGCCAAGGGACTCTACGGCGCCTTCATCATCGATCCGAAAGCAGGCCGGCCGCGCGCTGATCACGAGCTGGTGATGGTGATGAGCGGCTACGACGTGGACTTCGACGGGTCGAATGATTTCTACCAGGTGAATGGCATTCCCTTTCACTACGATAAGCATCCGATCCAGCTGAAAGTTGGCGAGCTGGTCCGGATTTACCTGGCAAACATCCTCGAGTACGACCAGAGCAACTCGTTTCATCTGCACGCCAACTTTTTCCACTACTACCCCACCGGCACCGCCCTGACGCCGTCCGAGTTCACCGACACGGTCGCCCAGATGCAAGGTCAGCGTGGAATTCTCGAGTTCAGCTTCAAGCATCCGGGCCGATACATGTTCCACGCCCACAAGACCGAGTTCGCCGAGCTCGGCTGGACCGGAATCTTCGAGGTGGAAGGCTGACGTGACTCCGATCGCGACCCAACGCCGAAAGGCAGAGCAGTCTTCAGAGCCGGCCATTCAGCCGGACGTGGCCCTCTCGCCTCCGGGGGGAAGCTCACGAGTCCGCATGATCGTTGCGCTGCTGGTTCCGCTCGTTCTGCTCGCCGCGGTGATCGTGCTGTTCGTCCGGACCGACGGAGCCGGGTTGAACGTAGCTCCCGCTGCTCCGATCGAGACGGTTCAATTCGGGCGAACCATAATGCGCACGGGAGAGATCGAGCTCCATTTGCGCAACACCAGCCCTCAGGCAATCACGCTCGCCCAGGTCAACATCAATGATGCGATCTGGCCGTACACGGTATCGCCATCACCCAGAATTCCGCGGCTCGGCAGTGCCGTCCTGACGCTCGCGTATCCGTGGGTGCAAGGCGAGGCTTATGAGATCTCGCTGCTGTCCGGCAACTCGATCGTGTTCGCTGCTTCGATTCCCGCCGCTGCCATTACGACCCGCGTATCGTCGGGAACGCTATTGAGCTTCACCCTCATCGGGCTTTACGTCGGCGTCATTCCCGTGATTCTGGGGATGCTATGGCTTCCGGCGATCAGACGGATAGGCGCGGGCACGATGCTGTTCCTGATGGCAGCGACAGTCGGCCTCCTGATTTTTCTCGGGATCGATGCCACGAGCGAAGCGCTGGAGCTGACCGGGGACCTGAGCGATGCGTTTCAGGGCGTCGGGATCATCGGCATCGGCATTGTCGGGACCTGGTTGCTCCTGGACGCCATCGCCCGCAAGCAGCGTAACGGCGAAAGGAGCGAAGCAGGAGAGCGTCTCTCGCTCGCGACCGTCATCGCAATCGGCATTGGCCTGCACAATCTCGGCGAAGGACTGGCGATCGGCGCGGCTTTCGCGGTCGGCGCCGCCGCGCTTGGGACGTTTCTGGTCGTCGGGTTCATCATCCAGAACATCACCGAAGGGCTGGGCATCATCGTGCCAATCGCCAGGGACTCCCCGCCTCTTCGCCGGCTGGCGTGGCTTGGATTGATCGGTGGTGCGCCCGCGATCGCCGGTGCCTGGGTGGGAGGGCTGGTGCACTCCCTGCCGCTTTCAATTCTCTTTTTATCCGTCGGGGCCGGAGCGGTGTTTCAGGTCGCGTACGAGATCGGTCGCAAGCTGGTTTGGGGCAGCGGGGCATTGCGGCAACGGCCGCTGTTCGCGTTCGGCGGGGTTCTCGCGGGTATGATGGTCCTGTACATCACCGGCCTCGCGATCAAGTAAAACACGCCATTGCGGGCGCGACGTGCGCGCAAAGCGAAAGAGGCCGTCCAGCTGGACGACCTCTTTCTTGCTTGGTGTGATGCGTTGTTTCTCCGGACCGCTATCCCCCGGAGCGCCTCTCATCGGAATCACCCTCGTCGTCTTCGCCCTTGCGTGAATCTTCGTCTTCGTCATCTGCTCCAGGTGCTGGGATAAGCCGATAGACCTTTCCCGTAGTTCCCGAAGGCCCCAGGACATCCTTCCCCCCGACATAAATCTCTCCGCGCTCATCGACACCGAAACCGAGGATGTAGTCATTGAGCCGCCCGTTGGCACTCGACGCGACGCGCAGCTCGCGGATTGGCCACAGGCCGTTTCGCCGCGGCCTCGCCGCCAGCAGCGTTCCGTCGGGAGGAAAGAAACCCCTGCTGAAATCGCCGAAGACATACATGCCTCGAAGCGACTTGATGCGCTTTCCCCGGTAGACGTTTCCGCCAATCACCGTCACGCCAATTCCCCCGGGTTGAGCGGAGTTCGCGTACTCGATCACCGGATCGCGCAGCGGTGTTCCATCCGGCTCGGCGCCCGGACAGCTCTCCGGCTCGACAGTGTTGTTCTCCGCGTCAAAGCAATGCGTGCCTTCCCGGACATTCCAGCCGTAGTTCCCGCCGCGCTCGACGATATCGACTTCCTCCCATCTGCCCTGGCCGGCGTCACCGACGAATAGCCGGTGTCCGTCCCTGGTGTCGAATGACATCCGGTACGGGTTTCTGAAGCCATAGGCCCAGATCTCGTCGAGGCCGCGCTTGCCGACAAAGGGATTGCCGCGAGGAATTCCGTACGGCCTTCCATTGTCGATGTCGATGCGAAGGATGTTGCCGAGCAGGTTTGCTTCTCTGTCCTGGCCGTTTCCGCCTCCATTGCCAGTGTACCAGTCCTCGACGTGGCCGAGACCAACGTCATTCGCGCCTCCACCATCGCCGAGTGAGATGTAGAGATAATCGTCCTTGCCGAAAGCCACCGTGCCGCCATTGTGATTGAATTGCGGCTTGTCGACTTCGAGAATCACACGCTCGAACACGGCGTCGGCAATGTTGGGATTCGCCGAAACGCGGAACTCGGAGATCCGCGCGGTATGATTGTATCCGGCCGGGGCAGTCGCCCGCAGTGGCGCGCTGTAGTAAACGAAGAACCTTCCGTTCTTCTCGTACTTCGGGTGAAACGCGAGCCCAAGCAGCCCACGCTCGTCGAAGCCGGGCATGAGCGGCACCATCTTCGCCCGCACGTCGAGGAACGGCGTTGGGAGCAGCACCCCCTGTCTGGTAACGATCCGGATGACCCCCGACTGATCGATGATGAAGAGCCGGCGCGTGCGGTCGTCCGCCGAGACGATTTGAATCGGCGAGGTAAGTCCTTCCGCTACAAGCTCGACGTCAATGGTTAGAGCCGGCTCGATCGCGCTCTGGAGCGCGGCAGCTCTGGGCGCGGGGGGCGCGACGGACACCACGGTGTCGGCATCCTGACAGCCCGTTGCCGCAGCCAGGAAGAGGCCGATACCGGCTCGATTCGCAATACGCATGACAACCTCCGGATTGGATGGAAAGCGTATTGATGCGGATCGGGCGCGAGCGTCACAACGAAGTTTCCGTGGATGCCGAGCTGGCGAGGGTAGAACACCGCAAGCTCACGGTGAATTCCTCGCGCTGTCGAAGGCGGGCATGGCGCCAGGCCCGTGCCATGTCTGGAAGGGCAATCGGTCTCCCGTTATGCGTTCGAATTCGCATGTTTGGCCATTTCTCTCTTGCGCGTCGTTTCGGAAGCAATATCCTCAGGGCAAAACGAAACAGGAGCTGTCGATGCGGTTCATCGCTCTAGCGCTATTGCTTGTCGCCGCCGGCCTTCCCGCGCAACAGACCGACGTTCCCCTTTACGACAATCTGGGCACGCACCAGAAGCGGATCAGTACCCGGGTGCCTCTCGCCCAGAGGTACTTCGATCAGGGACTGCGCCTGGTTTATGGCTTCAATCACGCCGAGGCGATCAGGTCTTTCACCCGGGCGACCGAGCTCGATCCGGCGTGCGGTATTTGCTGGTGGGGAATCGCGTATGCCTACGGACCGCACGTCAACGCCGGTATGGATTCCGCGAGCGGAGTCAAAGCATACGAAGCGGCACAGCGAGCCGTCTCGCTCGGGCGCAACGCGGGTCGTCCCTGGGAGCGCGCGTATATCCGCGCGGTTGCCACTCGCTACGGAGCGGTGCCGACGGCAAATCGATCCGCGCTCGATAGCGCCTACGCGCGGGCGATGCAGCGGGTCGCCCGCGACCTTCCGGGTGATCTGGACGCCGCCGCCCTCTATGCCGAATCGTTGATGGACCTTCGACCCTGGAATTACTGGACTCCCGACGGTAAGCCGTATCCCGGCACCACGGAGGCGGTGCGCCAGCTCAGGCGGGTGATCGACCGCAACCCTGAGCACCCGGGCGCGTGTCACTACTATATCCACGCCGTCGAAGCGGTAACTCCGGAGCTCGCGGTGCCATGTGCAGAGCGACTCGCGCGCCTGATGCCGGGCGTCGGACATATGGTGCACATGCCGGCCCATATTTACGTACGAGTGGGCAGGTACGGCGACGCGGCCTCGAGCAATGTCCACGCGATCCACAGCGACGAGACCTTCATCGAGGGCCAGAAAACCCCCACCGTCTACTCGCTCGCCTACTATCCGCACAAGATCCATTTCCTTGCTTTTGTCTCGACCCTCGCGGGTCGCAGCGCGCAGGCGCTCGAGGCGTCCCGGTCCCTGAAATCGAAGGTGAACCTCGACGTCGCGCGACAGGCGACCATGCTTCAGGAGATGGTTCCCTACCACGTCCTTACCCTGACGACGTTCGGCCGCTGGGACGATGTCCTCGCCGAGCCGCTTCCGCCATCCGATCTGCGGATGCCGCTCGCGATGGCGTACTATGCGCGCGGCGTGGCGCACGCGGCGAAAGGCCAGGTTGCGGAGGCTCGAATGGCGCTCGACACGGTCAAGGCAATCGATGCCGCGACACCGGCCGCCGCCGAAACCAAGACGCCGGTCTCGGTCGCAGTCCATGCGCTCACCGCCGAGATCGCTGCTCGCGGCGGACGGCACGAAGAGGCAGTGGCGCATTTCAGGGAAGCGCTTCGGATCGAGGACGCCGGTCTTTATTTCGAGCCCCCGAAGTGGTACTACCCCATTCGGCAATCGCTTGGCGCATCGCTGCTGAAAGCGGGTCGGAGCGCGGAAGCCGAAGCTGTCTATCGCGAAGACCTCAAGCGCTTTCCCGAGAATGGCTGGTCGCTGTTCGGCCTGGCCGCGGCGCTGAAAGCGCAGGGAAAGATGGTGGAGGCCGAGGCAGTTGAGCGCCGTTTCGCGAAAGCGTGGGCCGGATCGGACGTGACGCTCACCTCGTCGCGATTCTAAACAGGAGAAGGCATGAATACGGCAGTTCAAAAACTCGGGGCGCTTTTCGGCGTCGTTTTCATTCTCGTCGCGATCATGGGCTTCATCGCTCCCGGCGGCATGCAGATGCAGCCGGCCGACCCCGCGACTTCGGCCCAGGCTCTCGGAATCTTCCCGGTCAACCTGCTGCACAACATCGTGCACCTGCTGTTCGGATTGTGGAGTCTGGCGGCGTCGCGGAGCTGGGCGGGGGCGTCCTCATTTTTCAGGACCGGCGGCATCATCTACGCCGTGCTGACAGTCTGCGGCTTCTTCTTCCCTGATGGATTGGGAATGATACCGCTGGGCGGAAACGACATCTGGCTGCACGCGGTGTTGGCGGTGGTGATGCTGGGGATCGGGTTCACGTCGAAGGAAGGCGCGCGACCCGCGGTCGTGTAAACTGACCACTAGGGCACGTATGGGGGATGCAAGTCTCGAGTGTCTCAGTCATGAGTAGTGAGTCTCGAGTGGTCATCAGTTGTCGAATGACTGGAAACCACTGAAGACTGTTGACTCAGGACTGATCACTCACGACTTGCATCCCTTGTCTGAGCCGCCAGGAGCTAGAAAACCGCGCCCACAGTCGCGGTGCTTGAATCGGCCGGAATAGTCCCGCCCCCGGGTCTCCGCTTTGCCTTGTCGAAGTCCGCCACGCTCGAGACGATGCCCTGCTCGAGCCACGCGTGCTCGCCCCGCAGGACTTCCATCGCCAGCTTGTAAAGCGCGGGATCGTTGGGTCCGAACAGGTTGTCGAACAGCACCCTGATTCGCTCGCGCGCCTCCAGACAGAACACGTTGGCGAGCGAGACGGCCTCCGGCCTTCCCTGCTTCTCCAGCATCTGCGCGCGCACACACGCTGCCGACATTGCGAACAGCTCCGCCCCGATGTCGACGGCGCGGAACAACACCATCTGCCTCCGCTCCAGCTTGGGGCCAAACCGGATCATCGCGTGGAAGATCGAGCGCCCGAGGTGTCGCGTGGTTCGCTCGACGTATCGAAGGTGGCCCGCCAGCTTTCCGAATTCGCCGTAGCGCCTGAGCTTCGCCGCGTTGAGCCAGCGCGAAGGGTACCAGGTCAGGTAGAACGGCGTGGCGTTGACCATCGCCGAAAGCTTTTCCTTTATCGACGATTCGGGATTGACGATGTTGAACGCGAGCTTGAAGTGGTAGTCGACCGCTTCACGCGCGATGAACAAGCGCATTATCTCCGACGATCCCTCGAAGATGAGGTTGATGCGGAAATCGCGCATCGCTCTCTCTACCGGTATCGCCGGTTCGCCGCGCCGAGCGAGGGACTCCGCCATCTCGTACCCGCGCCCGCCGCGGATCTGGAGCGTGTCGTCGATAATCCGCCAACCCGCTTCGGTGTTGTACAGCTTCGCGATCGCCGCTTCGAGGCGGATGTCGTAGCCGCCCTTCTCGTACAGAGCGGTCGACAGCTCACCAACCGCTTCCATCGCGAAGGTGTACGCGGTCATCCGCGCCAGCTTCTGGGCAACCGCTTCGTGCTTCCCGATCGGCTGTCCCCACTGCACGCGCTCGTTCGCCCACTTCCGCGTGATCGACACCATCTGCTTGCCGACGCCCGCGCACCCGACGGGAATGGTGAGCCGTCCGGTGTTGAGCGTGATCAGCGCGAGCTTGAGCCCCTTGCCCTCGTCCCACAGGATGTTCTCGCGCGGCACCCGGACATTGGTGAAGCGGATCACTCCGTTCTCGATCGCCTTGAGCCCCATGAACCGAAGCCGGTGCACGACCTCCACTCCCGGCATCGAAGACTCGACGATGAAAGCGGTGATCTGCTTCACCGATTTTCCCTTGACGACTTTCTCCGGCGTCCTCGCCATCACCACGAACAGCTCCGCGCGCGTTCCGTTCGTGCACCACAGCTTCTCACCGTTGAGCAGGAAATGCTTTCCATCCTCTGTTGGCGTCGCGGTGCAGCGCATGTTCGCCGGATCGGAACCGGCATCCACTTCGGTAAGCGCAAACGCCGAGATAGCTCCCTTCGCCAGTTGCGGGAAATACTTCAGCTTCTGCGCGTCAGTTCCGAAAAGCTTGAGCGGCTGCGGAACTCCGATGGATTGGCTGGCCGAGAGCAGGGCGGTGAGCGATCCGTCCTTTGACGTCACGAGCTCGATCGCGCGCACGTAGCTCATCTGCGATAGCCCGAGCCCGCCGTACTCTTTCGGAATCTTGATTCCGAACGCGCCCATGTCGCGCAGCTCCTGCACGTCGCGCTCGGGGATCTCGCCGGTGCGGTCGATCTCCTCGGACTCCAAGCGCTCCATGAACTTCCGGAGCTTGTCCATGAATGGCTTGGCGCGCGCCTCTTCAGCCGGATCGGCGGGAGGATGCGGATGAATCAGATCGAGGCGGAAACGACCGAGGAACAGCTCGTGGACGAAGCTCGGATGCTCCCATTCGGTCTCGCGCGCGCCTTCGGCAACATCGCGCGCCTCTTTTTCGCTCGCCGTTCCGGTAGATATGTCGCTCATACGCGCCTGAGAAGTATCACTAGTCCAATAATAGAGATCGCCGCAAACGAAAACCACTGCACGGCATAATTGCGATGCGGACCTTCGTCGAGTGCGGCGGGGTGCACCCGGGGCGGAACGTTTGGCGCAGGCGCGACGCCAAGGCCCGGCGCGCGAGAGGGAGTCGAGTCCGAGAGCACGACGTAGTAGTTGGCGATTGGGTAAGGCAACAGTTTGGCGATCGCCGCGCGGTCGAGCCGGCGAAACGCGCGGGGCCGCTCCGGATTTGGCGGTGCGAACACGCCCGCGGTGGGGAACGTCTCGACGAAGCCAGCTCCGCTCACGCTATCCGCCTCACGCCAGGGGCGAAGCTCCACCGTCATTCCGTCCGGCGCGTAGACCCAGCCGCGATTCACCAGCACCGCGGTATCGGTCCCCGCACGGAGGAGCGGCGTGAGAATATTTACGCCGGGTGATCCGCTCCGGCCGCGCAGGGTGTGGACGATCTCATTCGAGAAATCGAATCTTCCGCGCAGCCGGACTCTCCGGAACCGGGCCGCGGCAGTGTCGGCCGGTAACGAGTCGAGCGAAACTTCCGCCGCGAAGCGCCGCGAAGCCAAAAACGAATTCTGCTGCTGCCGGGTATCGAGCCGCCGTAGCTGCCACAAACCGAACGAGGTGAAGATCGCGGCCGCGCTGATGCCGACGATGCTGAGGATCCACTTCCGATTACTCATCGGCGAAACATCACAGCGCGGCTTGCCGGACCGCTACCGCTCCGTCAGACGTATCCCAGCAGATTCGCCCCGAGCTCGGCGAGCGCGAGCAGTGCGGCGATGGTCCGGATCATGTGAAACCGTCCCCATTTCTTCAGGAGCAAGTCTGTATCGGGCGTCGTCGAGACACGGGCCGGATCCAGCAGCTGGCGATTGACCGGCACTATCGCGACCAGAGTCCACCCGACCACGGTCGCCAGCAGCATCCCGGCGACGAATACCGACACACCCCGACCGACATAGAACGCGGCGATTGCTGAAAGCACTCCAACAGTGACCAGCCCGATCTGAAGGATCGCTGCCCGTCGGTAGCTGAACCGCCACTCCGCGAGTGCTACGTCCGGAGACGACGCCAGTCTCGCCGGCTGCTCGACAACGCTGATGTACAGAGCGACTCCGGCGAACAGCCCGGTAAAAATGAAGGACACTATCTCAAAGAACATCTTTCACTCCTCGAGTTATCCGCCGCTCGGGAGCGGGGCGGCAGGCGCCGGTGCGGCGGCAGTAACCGTCTCCAGCTTGGCGAGCCCCGCGTCGAAGTCGTCGCCGATCATCTTGTCCATGTTCATGAACAGGGACATGGCTTTCGCGGAAAATCCGTTCTCGCCGCGCATGGTCCAGTCGACCTTCGTGCCCTGCCCGCTCGGGGTCAGCTTGAATTCGGTGGTGCTGGTCGCCGCGAACGGCTCCAGGAACTCCAGCATGATCCCGACGTGCTCGCCCGGACGCGCTTCGGTGATCGTCATGCGACCCTCGCCGACATCCTTGTTGCCGACCCAGGCGTACCTGGCGCCGTTCCCGGACTCGGCGCCGGAAAACTCCCGCTTCATGTTGGGATCGCGCGCTTCCCACGGCGACCACTCTGGCCAGCGGTGAAAGTCGGCGATGTGTGCGTACACGACGGCAGGCGGGGCCGTCAGCGTCTTCGAGCGCGTGACCTCGTAGGCCGCGGGCCGCATGTAGATCACGCCGACCAACAGCACCAGCAACACGACGACGACGATTCCGATTTTCTTGAGCATCCCGAATCTCCTCGACTGTGTGACAGAGGAACAACCTAAATATGGTGATCTCGGCAGCGCATGGAGCGGGATCCGAGGCTGGCGATGCGTACTCATCTCTTCACTGCCTGGCGACGCATGCGGATTGGCTGCGGCGAAGTCAGGCCGACGAGCTATGAGACGACGGATCCGCTCAAGACCCTATGGTCCTCCATACTCCCATTCCGGAAGTGGACTGCGATGTGCTCGCAAGGTTTCGCCACTCTCCGTATGGGCTTCGAAATAAAGCGTTGGGGGCAGGCAGTTTGCGGTCATCACTCTCCCTGGAGAGGAGGCTATCACAGCGAATCGCTCGCAAGGTTTCGGTTTTCTCCGCAGGATATCTAGTCCATATAATCAATAGTTAGATGGCACTCACTGGCGGATTTGTATTGAGAAACCTTGGCTCGCTACTGGTCGCGCTCAGTGTATTGGCATGTGCTTCAGCCCCTCCTCGTATGGATCCCGACGTCGAAGCGACTCTCTCTCGCGGCGGTGGTCTCAGTGGAATCAGCGAGACAATACGAATTTGGTCGATCAGCGGTGAGCCACATGGGACCGTCCAATTGAGTAACGAGAGACGGTCGCGGACCATTCCGTTGCCGAGACAAACGCTCGACTCAGCTCTTGTTGTGATCGAGTCATTGGTCAGCAACTCTCCGACTATACCTGCGGACACTGGCCTTCTTCGTCCCATCTGCGGTGATGCGACTCTGACGCGCATTCAAGTCCGGCGTGGTAGTCACGCTCAATTCGCCCGGGAGGAGTGCCCAAACCGAACGCCCGCGAGTGAAACGTATTGGCAGCGTGTCGATAGTCTCTTTCAGTTTCTGGCATCCGCGGCTCGGTGATCCCGACCGTGCCATCTAATCAATAGTTAGACAGCCCACAAGCATCAAACGCCTAGACAGTGAGGATGTTGTGGGTTCTCTCATTACTGAGCGGCAGCTATGATTTCTCGGGGATCCTTTCGCTTGATCTTGGGTGCTTTGCGCGCACGGCGGCGTTGATGAAAGAATCGACACTAGGGGTACAACCCGCCTTCCGCGCGCTCCAAGTGGGGCGTCGCTCGTGATGCGCATGCACGTCCGTAGCCTTTGGGTACTGGGCGAGGCGGTGGCGGCGATGGTGAGGTGCGCGGTGGCGCCATGGCTCACGGGCGCGGCGCTCGTGGTGACCTTCTTCGGCGCCCCGCCGTTGCGCGCGCAGACGGTGGACTCCCTGACCACCGTTATCGGCAGGGCGCTCTCCGAGGAGGGACTCGTCGGCGCGACGTGGTCCCTTGTTAGGCCCGAGGGCACTACCGTCGGTGCCGCAGGCCTCAAGGACGCGTCCCGGAACGCACCAATGTCCCCGCACGACCGGGTGCAGGTCGGATCGATTGCGAAGACGTTCATTGCCACCGGCGTCCTGCGGCTCGTCACCGAAGGACGTGTAGTGCTCGACGCGCCGGTGGCACATTATCTCCCCTACGCCCCGCTCGAGAATCCCTGGGAGGTGACGTCACCGCTGCTGGTGCGACACCTGTTGGACCACAGCGGCGGACTTGACGACGCGCGTATGTGGCAGGTGTTCAGTCTTCGGGCAAGGCCCGACGAACCGCTGCGCGAGGGGCTCGTGCGCGCCGGCGGCACAGTGCGCGTGCAGTACCGTCCTGGCGACCGCTCCTCGTACTCGAACACGGGCTACTTCCTCCTCGGGATGCTCATCGAGGCCGTCACGGGCATGCGTTACGAGGCCTGGCTCGACGCCGAACTGCTTGCGCCGCTGGGCATGACGCGCAGCACGTTCGCCTTCGTCACGCAGTCGGGACCGCAAGGGGATCCGACCCTCGCGATGGGGCACTTCGACCCGGGCACGACCAGCGCGGCCGTGCCCATCCACTTGCGCCCGGCGAGCCAGTTCACGACCACCGCCGGGGACATGGCGCGCTTCGCGCGCTTTCTGATGAGCGATGGCCGCGTCGATGGCCGCGTGCTCGTGGACAGCCTCCTCTTACGCGCCATGGCGATGCCAACGACGACAGAGGCGGCGAGGGCGGGGCTCGCCGCTGGCTACGCACTCGGTCTCATGCGCCGCGATCGGCACGGAGTGGTGGGGAGATGCCACTTGGGAAACCAAGGTACATTTCGGGCGGCGCTCTGCCTCTTCACTGAGCAACAACGCGCGTTCTTTATCTCACATAACATTGACCCCGAGAACGCGAACTTCGACCGCATAGACGCGATGCTCGTGCGCGCGCTCGGCGTGCCGTCGCCGCCTGAGCAGAAGACACAGCCGCCCAGTGTGGATCCTGCACAGTGGGAGGGGTTCTACCATGTCCGGCCGAATCGGTTTGCGCAGTTCGCCTACCTAGATGAGGTGACTGGCCTGACGCGGGTGCGCTGGGAGGGAAAGGCATTGCTGTTGTTGCCCCTGCAAGGCAGCGCGCGCACGTTGACCCCCGTGGGCGGTGCGTTCTTCCGCGCGGCGGATCGTCGCGAGGCGACGCACGTGCTGCTCCATTCCACCGAGGATCGCCCCATCATCACCGACGGCCTCCGCACACTCGAACGCGTGCGGCCACTG
>JBGTEZ010000062.1:0-3624 GCA_041747535.1 Gemmatimonadaceae bacterium | reverse complement strand
GCCGGCCGCGCGATTGAGCAGTCGCGAAGGAATCCTGACTGGAATGACATCGAGCATCGCCAGCGCCGCGACGACAAGCAGGTTCGCCATGCCGAAGTACAACCACGGATTGGTGCTGATCGACCCGAACATCGTGCCGGTCATCCCGGCAACGACGCCGAGTGTCGCGTACACCGCGGCGAGCCCGAGAACGTATGAAAGCGTCAGCATCACCGAGCGTGAACGGGGCCGCGGCGCGGTGCCGTCGGCCACTGCACCGCCGCCCACGATCGCGGCAGTTATCGGAATCATCGGGTAGATGCACGGGGTGAGACTCGTGAGCACACCGGCGAGGAAAACGATCGGGAGCGCGGTGAACGGGCTGGCTGAGAGCTGCTGCGAAAGCTCCGAGTAATCCACTGGTCAGGGGCGGCGGGCGCGCGCCGACACCCACGCGATCATCTCATCGATCCAACCCAGCGCCGGACGCTGGCCGAGCCAGGATTCTTCACTGGCGCGCGTCACGAGCAAGCCATGATTGGCGCCTGGAATCTCCCGTACCAGATAATCCCTGTTTCCGGCTTTGCGCAGCGCGGTCGCGGTGACGCGCGCGGTGAGCTGGACCGGGGTGAGCTCGTCTTTCTCGCCGAGCACCACCAGCACCGGAACTCTGAGCCGCTCGAGGAGGGGTACCGGATCGTAATCCAGATCGGGATCGTTCCACGCCGGTGACTCCCGCGGAAGCGTGATCGGCGAGCGATCGAGACCATCGAACCAGCGCGCGTTGCGGGATTTGGCGAGCTGTGTCTCGAACCGCTTCCAGTCTGAGTCCGACTGGCTGCGCACGTAGGCGTTGGCGAGTCTGAGCAGCGACATGGCCTGCTCGATCTCGGCGGCGGAAAATCCACGGGCGTGCAGCCTGACCTCATCGTCAAAGAGCTCCTGCCGGGCGGGGGTAACTCCGCCACCGGAGACGAGCACCAGGAACGCGATGCCGTCGATCCGGTCGGCCGCCAGCGGCGCGATCCATGCCCCCTGGCTCAGCCCCCACAGCCCGATGCGGCGCGGATCCGCGACGTCAGGCCTCGCACGGAGGTATCTCACCGCCGCCGCCGCATCGTCGGCCAGCTCGGCGAATGTGCCTCCGCCCTGTTGCGAGAGCGGAATGTCGGTGCGGCCGGTGTTCCGCTTGTCGTAGATCAGGGCGGCGAAGCCGCGCCTGGCGAACTGATCGGCGAAGTAGCGGACGTAGCTTTCCCGTGTCTGCGGTCCGGATCCGTGCAGCAGCACCACCGCCGGGTGTGGCCCTTTCGAGTTGGGAACGAAAACCGTTCCCCGGAGCGGAACGTCGCCGCTCACGAAACGCACCTGCTGGGTGGTATACGGGACGGCTTCTCCGGACCACCGGGCAAGCTCGAAGGTTCCGCCCGCCGACTCGGCAGCGGGCACCGTGATCGTTCCGCGAATCGTCCCTCCATCGAACGTCCCCGAAAACCTCGCGGGTGGAAGCGCATCGGGGAACTCGAACGTAACGTTCGTCCCATCGACCGAAAGACTCTTGACCGCATACCGGAACGCGTACTGGTCGGGAAGATCCATGAACCCATGGAGGCCGGCGGAATCGGACTCGAGGGACAGCCGGAAGGAATGAGTGTCCGAGCCGCTCGTTAGGGCGCCCTCCCACACTCCGGCGATGGATTGCGGAGCTGGGGGTGGAGGACTTTTGGGAGTGGCACACGCGAGGGCCAAGACCACCACGCCCCATCCCAGGCGAGAATGCATTCCTGCTCCGATACTGTGCATTACTAGAGTAAAGGAGCGTGCGGGTGGAAAGCAAATCGCGGGAGCGGCTTCCGCTCCGGCGATTTGCCGCCGAGGTCCTGCGCGATCGATGCGGTGCCGCGCAGGTGGCGGGGCTAACGCCGGGTCAAAAGTTCTTCGAACAAGTCGAGCGCACGCGGATCATGGGACTGGCTCAGCCAGAACATGGCTTTCTTCCTTATCTCGGGGTCGCGGTTGGTGCGGGCGATCTTGATCAAGGCCGGGACGCTCTCGTCCTTCGGCTGCTGGGACAGTGCGAACACCGCCTGCTCCCGAATCTCGCGATCGACGCTGCCATCGGCGACCAGGCTGCTCAACCCTGCTCCGGCCGTTTCGCCGGCTGCCTGGCCCAGCCAGAACACCGACTGGTTCCTCGCTTCGCGGGGGACGTCCGGGTTTCTGGCGAGCCGCAGGAGCGCGGGCCAGATGTCCGCGCTGTCGGCGATCGTCGCGGGAAAAACCGCCTTCGACCCGACCCTTCCCCGGTCGGCATTGGCGACGGAGACGAGGTAGTTCGCCGCTTCGCGCGCCGGGACGATGCCGAGATCCGTCACGTTAGCCCCGCCCGGACGCCACCTGCCGCCGACATAGAACCGGAGGGCCGTCGTTTCCCCGCCGATCCGGTCCAGCACCACACGCGCCGGCCCATGGCTGCAATCGTTGTCCCATTCCACGTCGCGCGAGGTGCTCCACGAGTTGTCGCCCCAGGTGGTGCGCCCGCCACTTCCGTAATGAATCGAGCTTCCGCTGCCGCAAACTCCCGGCTTGGCCGCGAACGACATCCGGATCGAGCCGTTGGAGACCCGCGCAACTCTTTCTGCAATGCTCTGGGCCGGGGCATCCTTCGCCGCGCCGGCAAGAGTCGCGAGAACGACAGCGGTCCCCGCGAGCGACGCCAGGTTGAATGTTATCATCGGTTGATCAGGTCCTCGAGGAATTTCTGCGCCCGCGGATCGCGTGACTGGCCGAGCCAGAAGATCGCTTTCTTGCGGAGCTCAGGGTCGCGGTCCGTTCTGGCGATCGCGAACAGTTTGTCCATCGCCACGGCATCGCGCCCGCGTTGCGAGAAGACGAAGATGATCTGGTCCTTCAATTCGGGATCAGCCATCCGGTCGTAGAGGCTCGCGAACTCGGACGATGCGACTCCGGTCTGTCCGGCCCAGAAGAGCGCCTTCTTGCGCAGCTCCTGGGGTTCGCGCGGATTGACGGCGATGTCCATCAGCCAGCGATCGTTGCCCGCACCTTTTTGCTGCGACAGCGAGAAGAGAATCTTTTCCTTCAGATCCTCGTTGGTGAGACGCCCGTAGAGGTTGCGAAGAAAATCGGTGTTCTCCTGATTGCGGGCTTGGCCGAGCCAGAAGATTGCCTTGTCGCGAAGGTCGACGTTTTCGCTCTCGCGCGCCGCGAATTCCCGGAGAATTGCTGGCGCCCTTCCTTCACGCTTCTGTGAGAGCGCAAACAGAGCTTTTTCCTTGATACCGTCGTCGGCGTTGCCCTTGAGGATCTCATCGAGCAGTGTGGTCGATCTCTCGCCGGGGACCTGCGAAAGCCAGAACACGGCCTGCTCGCGCACCTCCTGGTCGGGATCACCACGAGCGACGCTCATGAGGATGTCCGCCGTCTGCTCGGTGCGCGTCTGAGACACGAGAAATACCGCTTTGCGTCTGAGTCCCGCCGAGCAGGCATCGCGACGCGCGAGGACCTTCCGCAGAATCGGCATCGCCCGCTCCACGTCCATCTGCAGCAGCGCGTTCAGCGCGGCGATGCGGTCGTCGTTGTCGTCGTCCTCGGACGGACACGGGGCTCCGCGCGGCACGGTGACGG